>JASHPR010000491.1 GCA_030038015.1 Streptosporangiaceae bacterium | reverse complement strand
ATGTCTCACATGAATAGTCGTCCGGCCGTCACGGTCGTGCCGAAAGGCCTCGCCGTCCGGGACCGGCCCTGCATCGACTGCCTGAAACAGGCGGCGCCTAGCCGCAGGACTGGCGTCAGCATGCGGCCCGCGGCCTTCTGGCTGCCGGCCTGCCTGTTCGGCGCGGTGATGCTCGGTAGCATGCTCCCTACGCCCCTGTACGTGCTGTACCAGGCGCGGTGGCACTTCTCCCCGGGCATCGTGACACTGATCTTCGCCACCAGCTCCGCGGCCATACTGGCCGCCCTGCTGCTGGCCGGCCGCGCCTCGGACCAGGTCGGCCGCCGGCCGGTGCTCGCGGCGTCCATCGGGTTCGGCGCCCTCAGCACGGTGGTCTTCATCCTGGCCACGGGCGTGGCCTGGCTCTTGGTGGGCCGGGTCCTGGTCGGCCTGTCCACCGGGCTGGTCACCGGGGCGGCCACGGCCGCGCTGACCGACAGCAGCACCAACCCCCGGCGATCCTCACGGGTCGCCACCGTGGCCCAGATGGCCGCCTGGGCCTCGCCCCGCTCATCGCCGGGCTGTTCGCCGAGTACGGCCCGAACCCGACGGTGCTCGTGTTCGAGGCCTACCTGGGAATCTTGGCCCTCGCGGCGGTGGCCCTGCTCTTCATCTGCCGCCTCCATGGTGCTGTTCGTGGCCGGCACGCTCGTGGGCGGCTTCGGCGTGGGCGGCGCCTTCCTGGGAGGCCCGTCGACCGCCAGCCGCCTGGCGCCGCCCGCACAGCGCGGACGGGCTCTTTCGACCTTCTTCGTCTTCTGCTAGGCCTACCTGAAGGAAACCGGCTGGCCGGCGCGGGACATCGCGTGGACACAGCTGGACAAGCGGTCGCGGGGTTGCTAAGCGGCCACGCCGCCGGGCTGGAAGGCGCAGGGCGGGATGAGCGAGACCCACGCGACTCCGCGGTCCTGGCGAGCACGACACCCGGTTGGCCGCGCGTGCTGGCCAAGACGTGTGTCGCGTCCACGCGGTTCAGCCACAAACCTGCGCTACGGCGAAACCCCACTATCGCTACTGGCCAACCGGCGCTCGAGACAACGCCAGCCTCGCTAAACCACGTCCGGCCGACGGGCTTCCAGGTAACGCGCGCGCAGCGAGGCCATTGCGTCCGGCGTGATCTCGCCGAGGACCCGCAGGCGGGCCAGGCCTCCGTCGGGGAACACCTCCAGCCGGACATGCGTCACCGGTTCGGCCGGCTCGACGAGGAACCGCTGCCCCGTATCGGGCTGCAACCCGATGCGCGGGAGCAGTTCGGCCCAACGAACCGAGCTCAAGGTGTCAGGCGGCCGCCGGACAGCGGCGAGCAGCCGGGCAGACTCCGGGGCGTTCCCAACGAAATACGAGGTGTCGATCTCGACCTGTCTCACCACACCCGCAGCGGCCAGGCCGAACGTCGCATAGTCGAAACCACCGTCGCGGCGTCGGGAGCTCTCCCAGCCGTCGGCCATGCTGCCCGGTCGGCCGGGCATGATCAGGTTCCAGGCCGGGGAGTAGAAGGCGTTCGAGCACTCGATGAGCTGACCGCCATTTTCGATCGCGGCTAGATCGATGGTGCCGGTCAGGAACCGCGGATCGGGAAGGGGCTGGCCGTGCACCCGGCAGCGCGCCACGCCGCCGTCTGGGTAAATCGAGAGCCGCACATGCGTACAGTGCTGTGGCGCCGCAACCGCGTACCAATTGTGGGCGTCACCAGCCACGGACGCGCGCCCCACGAGCGGCCGCCAATCCAGCTGGCTGAGCTCGGCCACCGACGGGTAGCCAGCCACACTGACCGCCTCGACGGACACTTGCGGCGGATAGTTGCCCCGGAAGAAGGACGTGTCAACAGCGACGCCGTGCACGATGCCGGGCACGCCGAGCCGGATGATCGCGTGATCGTTCCCTGGTTCACGCCGTCGTCGGCTCTCCCAGCCGTCGTAGATCTTGCCCTTGGCCCCGAACTCCCCAGGTGCGAAGACCGGCGGCTCGGGATTGATCAGGTTTTCTTTGGCAGCGAACAGCTCGTCGCTGGCGAACATGACACTCCCGCCGAGCCGGCGTGAGGCAAGGTCGGGCAGGGCGGCGAAGTCTGGACCGCGCTCGGCGGATGCGCCTCCGCCAGGACTGCTCATAGCAGCTCCCCGGCAGGCATGGCTGCCGCTGCCTGGTCAGTACCGAACACTTCCCGCCCGCGCAGCCAGGTTCGCCGCACCACGCCTGTCAGTCGGCGACCCGCATACGGCGTCAGCTTGTGCCGGTGTTCCAGCCTGCCGGGCTCGACCACGAAGCCGGCATCGGGGGCAAACGCCACCAGGTCGGCATCACACCCGACGGCGATGCGGCCTTTGCCGGCTAGGCCAGCCAGTTGCGCCGGGCCGGCCGCCATCCAGCGGGCTAGATCAGCCAGCTTGAAACCCCGTTCCCTCCCATAACTCCAGGTGACGGGAAGGCTAAGTTGCAGGGACGCGATGCCTCCCCAGGCCCGGGCGAAATCGCCGGTACCGGGCAGCTTCAGCTGCGGCGGGCAGGGCGAGTGATCGGACACGACGCAGTCGATAACACCAGCCAACAGGCCAAGCCAGAGTCGGCCGGAGTTAGCGCGTTCCCGGATCGGCGGGCAGCACTTGAACTCGGTCGCTCCGGCGGGCGCCTCCTCGGCCGCCAGCGCCAGGTAGTGCGGGCAGGTCTCGCTGGTGACCGCAAGCCCTTCGGCGCGCGCCGCGGCGAGCAGCTCGATCGCGTCTGCGCTGGACACGTGCAAAATATGGGCGCGGACGCCGGTGTGACGGGCGGCCTCGATCACCGCCTCGATGGCAGAGGTCTCCGCTCGGGGCGGCCGCGACCGCAGGAATGCCGCGTAGTCTGCGCCGCCCGGCCCGCAGACCCCGCCAAGATAGGCCGGGTCCTCGGCGTGCACAAGCAGCAGGCTGCCGAGTTCGGCGATCTGGGCTGCTGCCCGCTGCAGGCCGGCCCAGTCCAGCGGCCCGAATTCCGGCACGCCCGAATCGGCCAGGAAACATTTGAAGCCGCGCACGCCGGCCCGGTGCAGGTCGCGGCGATAAGGCTCGTTGCCCGGTACCGCGCCGCCCCAGTAAGCGACGTCGACAAAGCACTGCCCGTTCGCTGCTGCCCGCTTCATCTGGAGTGCGGCCACGTCGATCGTCGGCGGCAGGCTGTTCAGCGGCATGTCCACTATCGTGGTCACGCCGCCCGCCGCGGCAGCCTTCGTCGCAGTCGCGAATCCCTCCCAGTGCGTTCGCCCCGGCTCGTTGACGTGCACGTGCGTATCAACAAGGCCCGGCAGCAGCACCTCGTCGCTGGCCAGCCGGTGCACCGGGACGTCTGGGAAGGCGGTCTCCTCGCCGAGGTCGTGCACACCGCTGACCTTGCCGCGGGTTACCGCGATCAAGGCGGGAACGAGGCCGTCCGCCGTCACTGTGGGACCGGCTACCAGCAGGTCCGGGTGTTGCCGAGCTGCCACGCTTGTCACCCGGTGCCCGTCAGGTGCTCGGGCGGACTGGTCATTGTCTGACGATACGGCGCACCACAGAGCCCTCATATGAGCCCGCCGAATCGAGGGTCATCAACTCTCGGCGAGCGCGGCGGCAGCGCGGCGCGAGTTCGCAGCTGCCTGTCGCTCATCGACAGTGACCAGCTGATCCCGCTCGACGATCGTCTCCCCGTTGACCAGCAGCAGCTCCAGCGGCGGGCGGGCGCCGAGCACGAGCGCGGCCACCGGGTCGGCGATGCCCGCGTGGGGCAGGGTGTCCAGTCGCCACAGTGCGATGTCCGCGAGCTTGCCAGCCTCCAGCGAGCCGATCTCCTGATCCCGGCCGAGCAGCCGCGCACCGCCCATGGTTGCCAGTTCAAGCGCCTGGCGGACCGGCATCGCGTGCGGTCCGCCAGCCGCGCGCGCTGTCAGCGTGGCCTGCCTGACTTCCCCGATCAGCGAGCTTTCCTCGCTGGAGGCGGCGCCGTCCACGCCGAGGCCCACGCGGACCCCGGCAGCAAGCAGGTCGTGGGTCCGGCAGATGCCCGCACCGAGGCGCCCATTGGACGACGGGCAATGGGCGACTCCGGTACCGGTCGCGG
>JASHPR010000490.1 GCA_030038015.1 Streptosporangiaceae bacterium | reverse complement strand
GCCGGCGCCGCAGCCGCGCGGCGCGGTCGCCGGGCGCGGCGCGTTCGCCACCCTGCCGGCCCGCTCAAGGTGCTGTGGACGATCTGGCTCACCGTGCGTCGATCAACGTGATCACCTGGGTCACGGCCAGCGCCACGACCGCCCACTTCCCCGCCACGGGCCAAGGTCCCGCGGCTGCCGGGCCGTTCGGCTCTGGCAGGGCACGGACGGGACGGATGCCATGAAGCTGACGAACCCAGCACGATCCGGCTTGGCGCGGGACGAGATGCAGAAGAGGGTGCCGTGATGAAGGCTGTGATCATTTACGAGTCGATGTTCGGAAACACGAGGACGATCGCGAACGCCATCGCCCGGGGGTTCGGGCCCGGCAGCGAAGCCGTGGTGGTCCCGGTCGGAAAGGCGAGCCCAGAGCTGCTGGACGGAGCGGACCTCGTCGTGGTCGGCGGGCCGACGCACGTGCACGGCATGAGCCGGGCGTCCACCAGGAAGGGAGCGGTGCAGACAGCAGCCAAGCCCGACAGCCAGCTCACCCTGGTTCCCGGTGCAGAGGGCACCGGCCTGCGTGAGTGGTTTGCCGCCCTCGGCCGCGAGAACTTCGCGGCGGCCGCTTTTGACACCCGGCTCGACGGAGTGGCGATGCTCACCGGGCGGGCGTCGAAGGGCATCGCCAGGCTGCTGCGGCAGCATGGGTTCACCCTGGCGGCCAGCCCGAAGAGCTTCCTGGTCACCGGGGACAACCGGCTGCGTCCGGGCGAGGAGGACCGGGCCTTCGAATGGGGGCGGCTGCTGTCGAGCAAGGTCGTGGCCATGAAGCTGGCCGCCGGCAGCTCAAGCTGACGACGCGGACGGCGGGCAGCAGCGAACTTCCCCGCGGCCAGGGCTCCTGGCCGCGGGGAAGCCCGGGGCGCCAGGATCAGCCGTCATCGCCCAGGCCGATGCCCGGGGCGATGACGCGCATCCTGGGGAACACCGACGAGCCCTTGGCCGAGCACGTCGTGAAGTCAAACAGGGCGTGGTCGGCATAGCCCTGGTCGGGTGGGCAGACCCTCAGTTCAAATGCGGTGCCCTTGCCGGCTGCCGGGCAGTTCGCGGTCACCACGTCGCTGTATTCCAGCAGGGCGTACCCGGTCGCGGCCGGGGCGGGACGAACCGTCCGGGCCCGCACGGCGTGGTCCTACGTCGCCGGGCTGCCCAGCTCGCGCCCGTTCCTGGTGATCGCGGAGACGCCGGGAAACCGGCGCAGGGTGCAGGCGTGGCCGCTCAGGTTGGTGAATTCCAGCCGCATGTACATGGTGCCCGCGGCCGGCGCAGCGAGGCGCCGGCAGGGACGAAGGTCAGCTCGATTGCGGAGCGAAAGCACGCATTTCACGTATATAACCCGTCCGCCATCCTCTGTCCGGATCAGCCGTGACGGCAGCGTGACGGAGCTCGCCGACCAGGCTCTGCTCGCGGGTCAGGGAGCCTGCACGGCGTGCCGCACGGCCGTTCCCTCCAGCAGCTGGCGCAGGTCAGCGGGAAGCAGCGCGAACGCCTCGTCGACCGCCCCGGCCGACATGTGCTGCCGGATCACGCCGGTGACTGCCGCGGCGGCCTTGGGCACGTCGGTGTCATGAACCCCCGCGTCACGAACGAACCTGGCGACATACTCGGCGGACCCGAACTTCACCGGGACGTGAGCGGGGTTCCACCCGTCGTAGAACACTCCCCGCAACAGCTCCGGGAGCTGGGCCGCGAAGTGCGCGGCGACCTGCACGGTCAGCCGGTCCCGCAGGCAGTGCAGCCAGGCTCGGGTCACCCGGTAGCAGAACCGGCGGTCATGGGTGCCCAGGGCCTGGGCCACGTCGGCGAGCCACCGGTTGACCTTCTCGATGCTGGAGTCAAGGCTGTCAACTCCCGTAAAACTCATGGCGACCTCCTTCCACACGTCCATTGAGCCCGTGCGGCCGTCCGGCCGCCCAGAGGCAAAGGTCCCGATGGACGGCCGGGCCGCCCGGCCGCCCGGCTGGGTGGGTGGGGACACCGCTTATCACCCGCGAAGGCTGGCAGCTCAGCTGCGAAGGCTGACCGCTCAGCTGCGAAGGCTGACCGAGAACTCCGCGATTCCCTGGTCGATCCGCAGCTTCGCAGCCTTCCCTGCCCCTTCGATCAGCGCCGCGACGGGCCGGTTCCCCGCGAGATATGACCCGCTGAACGTGCGGATGCCCCGCTCGTCGGCGGCCTTGGCGAGGAGACCCACGAGCGACGTGGCCAGGCCCAGCCCCCGCCAGGCGGGGCTGACCACGACGGCGATATCGGCCGTGCCCGGGCCGGCTGACTCGTAGCGCCCGATCGCGATGCCCCGCTGGCTGGCCGGGTCGATGGCCACCAGCGCGAACCGCCGCACATAGTCGACGGTCGTGAGATGCGCCAGCAGCGCGGGCGTGACCGCTGGGGCGCCGCCGAGGAAGCGGCGGCGGAGCGTATCAGCGTCGGCGTCCCTGATCGCTTCCGCGAGGGCCTGCGCATCGCCCGGCACGATGGGGCGGACCAGGACGCGGTGCCCATCACGCAGCCTCAGCAGCTGCTGGTACTCCGCGGGGTAGCCGGGTGGCAGGTTCGCGGGCTGTGCGGGGGTTGCGGTCGCGGGCGGCCGTGCAGGGGATGGCGCCGCGGGCGGCCGTGCGTGGGATGGCGCCGCGGGCTGGCGTGCGTGGGATGGCGCCGCGGGCTGGCGTGCGTGGGATGGCGCCGCGAGCTGGCGTGCGGGGGATGGGGTAGCGGGCTGCTGTGGGAGGGGTGAGGTCATGGGACCCTCTCCGGGTGCGCGGAACGGTCAGCGCCGCCGCCGAGTGTACCTTTCTGGTCGTCATGTCCCTGGCCGGCCAGCAGGGCAGCGCCTATCACGGCGCCGGCGAACCCAGCGGTGCGCAGCCCGCCGGCGAAGCCGCCCGGCATCTGCTCCCCGAACACCGCGAAGCCCGCCACGATCGGCAGCAGATTGGTGAGCAGGCTGGACACCCCCGCCGTGGCCATCACGGTGCCGCGCTGGAAGGCCAGCTGCAGCAGCACGAACGCCAGGCCGTGGCAGGCCGGAAGGAGGATGGCGAACAGGTAGACGGGGTGGATGCCGCTGACCGCGGCCTTGGTCGCCACGTCCCCCGCCGAGTAGAGCAGCCCCGAGGCCATGGCGAGCCCGGCTCCGGGCCGCAGCACCGCTGCCGCCGGGAGCGCGGCGATCGCTGCGACCACCAGGGAGCCCGCTACCCAGGCCAGCGGCCGGTCCCCGGTCACCCGGGCCGCCTGGGCGACCCCGGCCGGCAGCGACAGCGCGAGCAGGACGAGGCCCCCCACCGCCGCGGCGACCGCCACCCGCTCCCTGGCGGCGAGCCGGAGCCCGCCGAACCGGGCCAGCAGCGCGAGGAGCCCCACGCCGCCCGCCGAGACGGCCTGGACCAGCGACAGCGGCGCCAGGTAGAGCGCGGCGATGTACAGGCCCCATCCGGCCAGCCCGGTCACGAAGCCGATGAGCCAGCGCCCGCTGCCAAAGAGGGAAGAAAGGGAGGCCACCGGGTGCCGCAGGGTCAGTTCCGGCAGGCGGCCAGAGGCGGAATGCTGGATGTAGAAGCCGGAGCTGAGCGCCGCCGCCGACAGCAGCGCAAGCAGCAGCCCGACGGCGAGCATTACCGTCGCCCCGGTCGTGGCGGGCTGAGTACCCGGTGGGTGGCAGGCAGGCTCGGCACCGGCGCCGCGGGCCGCCCTGGCTGGGCGGCGGGCTGGCCTGGCTGGGCGGCGGGCTGGCCTGGCTGGGCGGCGGGCTGGCCTGGCTGGGCGGCGGGCTGG
>JASHPR010000489.1 GCA_030038015.1 Streptosporangiaceae bacterium | reverse complement strand
GGGCCGGCCCCGCCGCCGTCCGGCCTGCCGCGGCCGTCCGGCGGCACCAGGGCGGGCTGCCGTCCCTCGTGCCCGGCGGCGTTGCCCGGCGGGTCGGCTGGCACTTCCTGGAGAGCGGGCACGGCCTCGCCGGCCGGCAGCAGGTGCCACACCCACTTCCGGTACGACCAGAACCGGAACAGCGTGCCGATGATGATCCCGATGAGGTTCGCGACGTTGTACCAGAGACCGCCCTGGTGGCCCAGGATGTCCTGGATGACCCAGATGCAGGCGTACTGGATCAGCAGCCCGATCCCGTTCAGGACGAAGAACATGACGCTCTCGCGCGTGGTGCCTGCGCCCTCGCGGTGCCGGAACGTCCAGTACCGGTTGCCGATGAACGTCACGACCGTGGCAGCGATGGTCGCGATCGTGATCGAGGTGTACTTCCCGAGACCGATCCCGAGGTGCAGCACGTCGGCGCCGCCGAGCGTCACGATGAAGCCGATCCCGCCGACGACGAGGAACTTGGCTCCCTCGTGGATCAGCATCCGGAAGCGCTGGTACAACGAGCTGACGAGACTCACCTGGCCAGGCCGCCTTTCTTCCCCGTATCTCCTCAGGACGTGCCGAGGCAACGTTTAGCGAGGGTACCCGTTGCCGCCAGCCCCGTGGCCAAACCGGGGAAATCCAGGCACCGGGAATACCAGCTTTTTCCCTGTGCCTGTCCCCGCCCGCCCGGGCCGAAACCGGTTCGGAAATGCCGGTCATGACGGGTAGTGTCACGTGAGTGCTGGCTCCCGAGGTGCTGATTCGTGCCCGCGGCCTGGCCAAGAGGTTCGGCGCCGCTGTCGCGGTGGCCGGCATAGATTTCGACCTGCACCGCGGCGAGGCGTTCGGCTTCCTCGGCCCGAACGGCGCGGGCAAGTCGTCGACCATGCGGATGATCGGCTGCGTCTCGCCGCCGAGCAGCGGCGAGCTGTCCATCCTGGGCCTGGACCCGGTCGCGGACGGCCCGGCGATCAGGGCCAGGCTGGGGGTCGTCCCCCAGGAGGACACCCTGGACGTGGAGCTCACGGTCAAGGAGAACCTGGTCATCTACGGGCGCTACTTCGGGCTGCCGCGGCAGGTGATCGAAGAGCGCGCGGCCCGGCTGCTGGAGTTCGTCCAGCTCACCGACAGGGCCGAGGACCAGGTCGAGCCGCTGTCCGGCGGCATGAAGCGCCGGCTGACGATCGCCCGCTCGCTGATCAACGAGCCGGAGATCCTGCTGCTCGACGAGCCGACCACCGGGCTGGACCCGCAGGCCAGGCACGCGGTGTGGGACCGGCTGTACCGGCTCAAGCAGCAGGGGGTCACCCTGGTGCTGACCACCCACTACATGGACGAGGCCGAGCAGCTCTGTGACCGGCTGGTGGTGATGGATCGCGGCACGTTCGCGGCCGAGGGGTCGCCGCGCGAGCTGATCGCCCGGTACTCCACGCCGGAGGTGCTCGAGCTCAGGTTCGACCCGGCCGAGCACGAGCAGGCCGCCGAGAAAATCGCGCAGCTGCCCGCGGAACGGCTCGAGGTGCTGGCCGACCGGATCCTGGTCTACACGCGGGACGGGGACGCGGCACTCGCGGCCGTCCGCGGGCTCGGGCTGGAGCCGGTGACCTCGCTGGTCCGCCGCAGCACGCTCGAGGACGTCTTCCTCCGCCTCACCGGACGGCACCTGGAGGACTGAATGCGCTGGACCTTTGCCGTGCGCGCGTTCCGGTACTGGCTGACCAACTACCGGCGCACCTGGCGCGGGTCGATCTACAGCAGCATGCTCAGCCCGGTGCTGTACCTGGGCGCCATGGGCCTCGGCCTGGGCACGCTCATCGACGCGCATGGCACCGCGCGCCTCGGCGGCGTGAGCTACCTGGCCTTCCTCGCGCCGGGGCTGCTGGCCGCCGCCGCCATGCAGGCCGGCATCGAGGAATCGACGTACCCGGTGCTCGGCTCGGTGAAGTGGCGGCGCACCTACTACGCGGCCGCCGCGTCCCCGCTGCGCCCGGCCGACATCTTCCACGGGCACCTGATGTTCACCGCCATGCGGCTCGCCATGAACTCGGCCATCTTCCTGGCCGTGATGGCCGCCTTCGGGGCCATCGCCTCGCCCTGGGCGCTGGCCGCGCTGCCGGTCGCCGTGCTGACCGGGCTGGCCTTCGCCGCGCCCATCGAGGCGTGGGCGATCACGGTGGCCAAGGACACGTCGTTCGCCCTGGTGTTCCGGTTCGGGATGATCCCGCTGTTCCTGTTCTCCGGGACCTTCTTCCCCGTGACCCAGCTGCCGGCCTGGATCAGGCCGCTCGCCTACGTCACGCCGCTCTGGCACGGCGTGGCGCTGTGCCGGTCGCTCAGCCTGGGCGACGCCAGCCTGGGCGGCGCGCTGGTGCACGCCGGCTACCTGGCCGCGCTGGCCGCGGTGAGCATCGCTGTCGGGAACCGGACCTACCGGCGGCGGCTGTGCGTCTAGAAGGCCGGATCCGGTGACCGCGCCGTCGCTGCGGGAACTCCCGCTGCGGGTGCTGCCGCTGCCGCTGCTGCGCACCCGCCGGGCGGCCCTGGGCGGCCGGGGCAGCGTGCACGTGATCGAGCGGCACGCCCGGGTCTACCGGCACACCTGGATGGTCCTGGTGTCCGGGGTCTTCGAGCCGCTGTTCTACCTGCTGTCGATCGGCGTCGGCCTGGGCAAGCTGGTGGGGGCCGTGGCAGGCCCGGGCGGCCACCCGGTCGCGTTCGCCAGCTTCGTGGCCCCGGCCCTGCTGGCCACGTCGGCGATGAACGGCGCCATCCTCGACTCCACCTTCAACGTGTTCTTCCGGCTGAAGTACGCGAAGTTCTACGACGCGGCGCTGGCCACGCCGATGCGCCCGGGCGACATCGCGCTGGGGGAGGTGGGCTGGGCCCTGATCCGCGGCGGGCTGTACGCGATCGCGTTCATGATGGTCATGCTGGCGATGGGCCTGGTGCACTCGGCCTGGGCGGTGGCCGACGTGCCGGTCGCGCTGCTGATCGGCTTCGGGTCCGCGGCGGCCGGGATGACCGCCACCACGTTCATGCGCAGCTGGCAGCACTTCGAGTACATCATGCTGGCGACGCTGCCCATGTTCCTGTTCTCGGCCACGTTCTACCCGCTGGGCGTCTACCCCAGGCCGGTCCAGATCGTGGTGGAGTGCACGCCGCTCTACCAGGGGGTCGCGCTGATGCGCGGCCTGACCCTGGGGGTGGTCGGGCCCGGCCTGCTCTGGCACGCCGCCTACCTGGCGCTGATGGGGCTGGCCGGGCTGCGGGTCGCGGGCCTGAGGATCGGCCGCCTGCTGCTGCGCTAGCGCTCCCCGGCGGGCCGCTGCGGCCGGGCGTCACGGATGCAGGGACAGCCCCTTGAGCACCTTGTCCACCGGGTTCTCCGGCCCGTGCACCGCCAGCCCGGCCAGCGGGAGCCCGCTGGCGCCGGCCGCGCGGGCCGGCTTCGCCGACCAGGCACACCTCTCGCGCTGGTTCTCCCGCTGCTACGGCATCACGCCCGGCCGCTGCCAGCACGCCGCGCCGGCCTGACGCCCGGGCGCGTGCGGGCGTCAACCGGGCCGCCCACCGTCTCGACCCGCGCCATGCCCGGACCGTAGCGTTGTGCCGTACCGGCCGGTAGATAGCCTTATCCGGACGCCATGCTGGCCCGGGGGACGCCCCCGGGAATCCCCCGCGGGAGGCGGCACATGGACTTCACGTACGACGCGCGCACGGAAGAGCTCAGGGAGCGGCTGCTGTCGTTCATGGACAGCCACGTCTACCCGGCCGAGAAGGTGTTCGCCGAGCAGGTCGCCGAGGCCGCCGCCGCCGGCCGGGCCTGGGAGCGGCCGCCGATCATCGGTGAGCTGAAGGCCGAGGCCCGCCGCAGGGGGCTGTGGAACCTCTTCCTCGCCCACCACCCCCAGGGCGCCGGCCTGTCCAACCTGCAGTACGCGCCGCTGGCCGAGATCACCGGGCACAGCCCGGCCATCGCGCCCGAGGCGCTGAACTGCGCGGCGCCGGACACCGGCAACATGGAGGTGCTCGCCGAGTTCGGCTCGGCCGAGCAGCAGGAGCGCTGGCTCCGGCCGCTGCTGGACGGGGAGATCAGGTCGGCGTTCTGCATGACCGAGCCCGACGTCGCCTCGTCCGACGCCACGAACATCGCGACCAGGATCGAGCGCAACGGCGACGAGTACGTGATCAACGGGCGCAAGTGGTGGTCGTCCGGGGCGATGGACCCGCGGTGCGCGATCTTCATCGTGATGGGGAAGACCGACCCGGGCGGGGAGCGGCACCGGCAGCAGTCGATGATCCTGGTGCCGAGGGGCACGCCCGGGGTCACGGTCGAGCGCGGGCTGCGCGTCTTCGGCTTCACCGAGGGCCCGCAGGGCGGGCACGCCGAGGTGGTGTTCACCGACGTCCGGGTGCCGGCCGGCAACCTGATCGCCGGCGAGGGCGACGGCTTCGCGATCGCCCAGGCGCGGCTGGGGCCCGGGCGGATCCACCACTGCATGCGGCAGATCGGCGCGGCGGAGCGGGCCCTCGAGCTGATGTGCCGCCGGGCCATCGGGCGCACCGCGTGGGGCGCCCCCCTGGCCGACCAGGGCGTCATCCAGGACTGGATCGCCGAGGCCCGGGTGCGGATCGAGTCGGCGCGGCTGCTGGTCCTCAAGACCGCCTGGCTGATGGACACGGTCGGCAACAGGGGCGCGCACACCGAGATCCAGGCGATCAAGATCGCCACCCCGGCGATGGCGGAGTGGGTGATCGACAAGGCCATCCAGGTGCACGGCGCCGGCGGGGTCAGCCAGGACTTCCCCCTGGCCCAGCTGTGGGCCAGCGCCCGGACACTGCGGTTCGCCGACGGGCCCGACGAGGTGCACAAGCGCTCGCTGGCGCGGCGGGAGCTGAGAAAGTACAGCTAGGGCCCGCGAGGGCCGTCAACAACGGAAGACAGCGGCAGGCAGGAGGAACGCATGTCAGAGGAGTCTGGGCCGGCGGGCAGGGTCGCGATCGTCACCGGTGCCGCGCGCGGCATCGGCGCGGCGGTCGCCAAGCGGCTGGCCGCCGACGGGATGGCGGTCGCCGTCCTCGACCTGAAGGAGGCGGACGGCGCCGGGACGGTCGAGGCGATCACCTCGGCGGGCGGCCGCGCGATCGCGGTCGGCGCGGACGTGAGCCAGGCGGACCAGGTCGCCGCGGGGGTGGAGAAGGCCGTCGCCGGGCTCGGCCCGCCCGCCGTCCTCGTCAACAACGCCGGCGTGATCCGGGACAACCTGCTGTTCAAGATGTCTGACGACGACTGGGACACGGTCATCGGCGTGCACCTGCGCGGGGCGTTCCTGATGAGCCGGGCCACCCAGAAGTACATGGTCGACCAGCGCTTCGGGCGGATCATCAACCTGTCGTCGAGCTCGGCGCTCGGCAACCGCGGCCAGGCCAACTACTCGGCCGCCAAGGCCGGCCTGCAGGGCTTCACCAAGACGCTGGCGATCGAGCTCGGCCAGTTCGGGATCACGGCCAACGCGATCGCGCCGGGGTTCATCGCGACCGACATGACCGCGGCGACCGCGGCCCGGATCGGCGTGGAATTCGAGGCGTTCCAGAAGGCCGCCGCCTCGCAGATCCCGGTGCGGCGGGTCGGCCAGCCCGACGACATCGCGCACGTCGCGTCGTTCCTCGCCAGCGAGGGAGCGGGGTTCGTCTCCGGCCAGGTGATCTACGTGGCCGGCGGCCCGCTGTGCTGAGCGGCGCGGCCGGGAGCGGCACCGCGGCGGGCGGTCCCCGGTGACCACCGCGGAGGACCTGCGCGGCCAGGTGCGCGAGTTCCTGGCCGCGCACGACCCGGCCGGGATGGACCGGCTCGATTTCCTCCGGGCCCGCTTCGACGCCGGGCTGGCCTGGGTGCACTACCCGGCCGGCCTGGGCGGCCAGGGACTGTCCCGGGCCCTGCAGGCGGCCGTTGACGGGGAATTCGCCGCCGCTGCCGCCCCGGGCAACCGGGCAGAACGCAACGGCATCGGGCTGGGCATGGCCGCCCCGACGATCCTCGCCTTCGGCTCGCCGGAGCAGCAACGGCGCTGGCTGCGCCCGCTGTGGACCGGCGAGGAGATCTGGTGCCAGCTGTTCAGCGAGCCCGGCGCGGGCTCCGACCTGGCCGGGCTGGCGACGCGCGCGGTCCGGGTGCAGGCGGGCGGCGAGGGGGAGGCGGCCGGCCCGGGGGCCGTGACGGGGGATGGGGAGGTGGGTGAGGGCTGGGTGGTGAACGGGCAGAAGGTGTGGACGTCATCGGCGCACCTGGCCCGGTGGGCCCTGCTGCTCGCCCGCACCGATCCCGACGTGCCCAAGCACCAGGGCCTGACCTACTTCGCCTGCGACATGACCGCGCCCGGCGTGGAGGTCAGGCCGCTGCGGCAGGCCACCGGCGAGGCCGAGTTCAACGAGGTCT
>JASHPR010000488.1 GCA_030038015.1 Streptosporangiaceae bacterium | reverse complement strand
CGCGGCGTGCCCGCCGCGCGGGCCAGCGGCCTCGGCGCCATGGTCGCCGGGACCGTGCACCCCGCCGTCCCGGCCGCGCTGACCGTCGCGGCACTGGCCGCGGCCTGCCCGTTCGGGCTGATCATCGCGGCCGGCGTGGCCGCGGGGCTGGCCGTGTCGCTGGCGCTGACCGCGCTGGCGGTGCGCCGCCTCGGCGGGATCACCGGTGACGTGCTCGGCGCGCTCGTGGAGGTGTCGGCCGCGGCCTGCCTGGTGGTGACCGCGATCAGGGGCTGATGGGGCAGGCCGGCTCTAGCCGGACAGCACCGCGCGCAGCCGCGCGGCGTAGGCCTCGGCCTCGGCGTCGTCGGCGTACCTGCCGCGCGGCCACAGGAAGCCGCGCAGGCCGTCGCCCCTGGTCCGGGGCACGACGTGCACGTGCAGGTGCGGCACGCTCTGGCTGACCACGTTGTTCTCGCCGACAAAGCTGCCCTGGGCGCCGAGCGCGGCCGGCATCGCCGCGCTCACCCGCTGCACCCGGGTGAACAGCGGGCCGACCAGGCCGGCGGGCAGGTCGGCGAGGGTCACGTAGTGCTCGGTGGGCACGACGAGCACGTGGCCCTTGAACACCGGCCTGGCGTCGAGGAACGCGACGGCCACGTCGTCGGAGAACACCACGTGGGCGGGGCTGGCCCCGGTCACGATGTCGCAGAACGCGCAGTCGGTCACGCCGGGCACGGTAGCCGGCCTGGGGCCGGCGTCCCGGTCTGGTTCCGGCGGGGTGGGCCAACTTATGCTGACGGGGTTCCCATCGCCGTGAGCAAGGGGAGGTTCCATGAAGACGAGGGGCGCGGTACTGCGCGGCGCCGGCCAGGACTTCGAGGTCATCGAGCTCGATCTGGATCCGCCGAAGACCGGTGAGGTCCTGATCCGCTACGTCGCCGCGGGGCTGTGCCACTCCGACGAGCACCTCAGGCACGGCGACATCGTGCCGCGGTTCCCCCTCGTCGGCGGGCATGAGGGCGCCGGGGTCATCGAGGAGGTCGGCCCCGGGGTGACCCGGCTGGCCCCGGGGGACCACGTGATCTGCTCGTTCCTGCCGGTCTGCGGGCACTGCCGGTGGTGCTCGACCGGGAAGTCCAACCTCTGCGACTTGGGCGCCACGATCCTGGACGGCTGCCTGCCGGACGGCACGTACCGGTTCCACGCGGGCGGCGAGGACCTCGGCGGCATGTGCATGCTCGGCACGTTCGCCGAGCGCTCCGTGATCTCGGAGCACTCGGCCATCAAGGTGGACCCTGACCTGCCGCTGGACAAGGTCGTGCTGATCGGGTGCGGGGTGCCGACCGGGTTCGGCTCGGCGGTGCACGCCGCGGCCACCGAGCCCGGCGACACGATCGCGATCTACGGCATCGGCGGGGTCGGCATCAACGCGGTGCAGGGCGCGGCACTGGCCGGGGCCCGCAACGTGGTCGCGATCGACCCGCTGCCCAACAAGCGGGAGATGGCCGAGAAGCTGGGCGCCACGCACAGCGCCGCGACCGCCGAGGAGGCGCAGCAGCTGATCACCGAGCTGACCAGGGGGGTCGGCGCGGACAAGGCGATCGTCACGGTCGGCGTGGTCACCTCAGACGTGGTCAGCAGCGCGTTCAATGCGATCCGCAAGGGCGGCACCGTGGTGGTGACCGGGCTGGCCGACCCGGCCAAGAACACGATCGAGCTGCCCGGCGCGATCCTCACCCTGTTCGAGAAGCGGATCCAGGGCAGCCTGTTCGGCTCCGGCGACCCGTTCCACGACATCCCGCGGATGGTCGAGCTGTACCAGTCCGGCGACCTCAAGCTCGACGAGCTGATCACCACAACCTACACGCTCGACCAGATCAACGAGGGCTACCAGGACCTGCTGGACGGCAAGAACATCCGCGGGGTGATCCGGTACGCCGACGCGTGAGCACCGGGCCGGCCCTGGCACCGGAGGAGCCCTGGTGACGCAGGCGCCCGGCAGCGGGCCGCCGCCCGTCGTCGGCCTGCGCCGGGAGCGCGAGGTGCTCACGGTGGCCCTCGACGCCGGGCGGCACGTCGTGATCGAGGGCCCGCCGGGCACGGGCAAGTCAACGCTGCTGCGGGCCATCGCCAGGGACTCGGGCCGGGACGTGATCTTCGTCGAGGGCAACGCGGAGCTGACGCCGGCCAGGCTGATCGGCCAGCACGACCCGTCGCAGGTGCTCGCTGCTGGGTACACGCCGGCCACGTTCACCGACGGCCCGCTGCTGGAGGCCATGCGCCGGGGTGCCCTGCTGTACCTGGAGGAGTTCAACCGGGTGCCCGAGGAGACGCTGAACGTCCTGATCACGCTGCTGACCGAGGGCGAGATCACGGTGCCGCGGCTCGGCACCGTGCGCGCCAGCCCGCAGTTCCGGCTGATCGCCGCCATGAACCCGTTCGACGCGGTCGGCACGGCGCGGGTGAGCCACGCGATCGCCGACCGGATCTGCCGGGTCGTGCTCGGCTACCAGGACGAGGCGGCAGAGCGGGCGATCACCACCGCGGTCACCGGCCTCTCCGGCGAGCCCGTGGACCTGGCGGTGGCGCTGACCAGGGCCACGCGCGCGCACCCGGACGTGCGGATGGGCTCGTCGGTTCGCGGGTCGATCGACCTGGTCCTGCTGCTGACCGGCCTGCAGCGGCTGCGCGGGCACAGCAGCCTCGACCGCGACACGGCCAGGGACGCGACGCATGCCGCGCTGTCCGGGCGGATCCGGATCGCCGACGGCTGCGACCGCACCCCCGAGTCGGTGCTCGATGAGATCCTCAACGGGCTGTGGCCCGCCCCGGAGGATCCGGCGGCGGATGGTCAGCAGGGCGGTCAGCAGGACGGGGAGCGGCCCGGGGAGCGGCCCGCGGGCGGCGGGGGAAAAGCGGGCGGCCCGCCCCGGGCATGAGCCACGGGCGGCGGGCCGTCCCGGGGCAGTCACGCTCGAGCCTGCGCCGCGACCGCGGCGGCGGGGCCAGGCGCAGCATCGGCCGCGCCGA
>JASHPR010000487.1 GCA_030038015.1 Streptosporangiaceae bacterium | reverse complement strand
CGCGGCGGCCGCCGCGGCGGCGGCCGCGGCGGACCCGGCGGTGCCCCCCGGGTCGCTGGACCTGCGGAGCCCGGTGACCGCGCCGGCCCGGGTGGTCGCCCAGGCGGTGAACTACCGGTCCCACGCGGTCGAGTCCGGGTTCGACCCGGATGCGATCCCGCCGGTCTTCTTCCGGAAATCCTCGCACTCCCTGACCGGCCCGGCCGGGGACATCATCCGCCCGCCCGGCGTCGGGTTCCTCGACTACGAGATCGAGCTCGGCCTGGTCATGGGCGCAGACCTGCCGGCCGGCACGACCGTGACGCAGGAGACGCTGCATCGCTACGTCGCCGCGCTGGTGGTCACGAACGACGTCAGCGCCCGGCAGATCCAGCTCACCAAGACGCAGTTCTACGAGTCCAAGTCCTATCCCACCTTCACCCCGGCCGGGCCGTGGCTGGCCTTGGCCGACGCCGCGGACCTGGCCAGGCTCGGCTCGCTGCGGCTCACCCTCAGCGTCAACGGCGAGGTCCGCCAGGACGCCCTGGCCACGGACATGATCGTCACCCCGGCCCGGGCGCTGACCGCGCTGTCGAAGTTCCAGCCGCTGGCGCCCGGCGACCTGCTGCTCACCGGGACCCCCGGCGGGACCGCGCTGAAGGCGCCGCCGAAGGCCGTGGGAAGGCTGGCCGGCCTGCTGCCGCCCGCGGTCAAGTGGGAAATGTTCTTCCGCCGGCAGGCGGGCAACCCCCGCTACCTGCGCGACGGCGACGTGGTCACGGCCACCATCGCCAGCGCGGACGGCGAGCTCGATCTCGGCACCCAGCGCTGCACCGTCGTCGGGAAGACGCCATAATCCGTGATGTTCCTTGCCATTTCCTTCCTCCTCGCCCTGGCCTGCCTGGGTCCGGCAGGCGCGAAGCTGGCGGGCGTCCCGGCGGTGCGGGAGTCGGCGGCGCACTTCGGGATCCCGTGGAACCGGTACCGGCTGATCAGCGTGCCCGAGGTGGCCGCCGCCATCGGGGTGCTGGCGGGCCTGCGGGTGCACGCGCTCGGCGTGGCCGCCGCGTGCGGGATGGCGATCCTGCTGCTCGCCGCCCTGACCGCCCATCGCAGGGCCAGGGACAGCATTGCGACGATGGCACCCGCACTGGCCGCCTTCGTCATCACGGCTGCCTACCTGGCCGCAGCCCTGACCCGCTGACGAAGGAGCACGAACATGCAGCCACCGGCAAAGGCCGATGAGGAAGTACCGGTCCTGATCGTCGGCGGCGGCGGGGCCGGGCTCACCGCCTCGATGCTGCTCGGCCGGCAGGGCATCAGGCACCTGCTGGTCAGCGCCCGCCCGCAGACCTCCGACCTGCCCAAGGCACACGTGCTGAACCAGCGGGCGATGGAAGTGCTCGAGGACGCCGGGGTCGCGGCGGCCATCGAGCAGCGCAGCACCCCGGCCGCCAACATGGCGGCGACGGCGTACTACGCGGGCTTCACCGGCACGGACCCCGACCTCGGGCGGTGCCTGGCGCGCCTGGAGTGCTGGGGAGCCGGCGGTGCCGATGAGAACTGGCGCGCGGCCAGCCCGTGGCGGCAGCTGAACCTGCCGCAGATCCGGCTCGAGCCGCTGCTCAAGCAACGGGCAGAGGAGATATCGCCGGGGGCGATCCGGTTCGGCCACGAACTCGTCGGGCTGGAGCAGGACAGCGACGGCGTCCGCGCGACGATCCGGGACATCGCAACGGACCGCCGCTACGTCGTGGGCTGCCCGTACCTGCTCGGGGCCGACGGGGGGCGGACCGTGGCAGGCCTGGCCGGCGTCGGCTACGAGGGCCTTGGCGTGGTAACGCAGACCGCGACGCTGCACGTATCGGCAGACCTCTCGCCGTGGGCGCCGGACCCCGACGTGCTGATCAGGTGGATCTTCTCGCCGCAGGCCGGAACCCTGGTCGTGCTGGTCCCGATGGGACCGGAGCAGTGGGGACCCCACTCCGAGGAGTGGGTGATCCACCTCAACTACCCGGCCGGTGATCCCCGCGCCCAGTCCGACGCGCAGGTCGAGGCGGACGCCCGCCGTGCGCTCGGCCTGGCAGATGTCCCGATGAAGATTCACAAGACCACCAGGTGGTCGGTCGATGCCGTCATGGCGTCGGCGTTCCGGGCCGGCCGCGTCTTCCTGCTCGGCGACGCCGCGCACCGGCACCCGCCCACCGGCGGGCTGGGACTGACCAGCGCGATCCACGACGCGCAGAACCTGTGCTGGAAGCTGGCGCTCGTCCTGGGCGGGCACGCGTCGCCGTCTTTGCTGGATACCTACCAGGACGAGCGGCGTCCGGTCGACGAGCGCAACGCCGAGCGCTCCCTGGAGAACGCGCTCAACCACTTCCAGGTCGCGGCGGCGCTCGGCGTGGACCCGGGCAACAGCCCCGAGCAGAACCTGGCGTCCCTGCGCCGGATGTGGAGCGGCCGGCCGCAGGACGCCGCCCACCGGTCGGCGGCGCTGCGCGCGATGCGCGCGCAGTCGATGGAGTTCGGCGAGCTGAACGTCGAGTACGGCTACTGCTACGCCTCGGCCGCGGTCGTACCCGACGCCAGCGCGGCCCCGCCATCCGCGGACGACATCCGGGTGTACCAGCCAGGCACCCGGCCAGGCGCCCCGCTGCCGCACGCCTGGATCGATGACGAGGACGGCGTGCGCCGGCCCATCAAGGACCTCGTGGCGCCCGGGCGCTTCCTCCTGATCGCCGGCGAGGACGGCGGCCCGTGGTGCGAGGCGGCGCGCGTGCTCGCCGAGGAGACCGGCCTGCCGCTGGATGCGGTCCGGATCGGCCATCTCGACGGCGACCTCTTCGACCCGCGCTGCACCTGGCTGCGCCACCGCGAGATCACCAGCGCCGGAGCGATGCTGGTGCGCCCCGACCGGTTCATCGGCTGGCGGCATATGACCATGGCCGGTAACCCCCGCGAGGAACTCGCCAGCGCGCTCGGCCAGGTCCTGGGGCGTCAGCTCGCGCCGGCGCGGTAAGCGCCCGGGCCAGGTCGGCGGCCAGTGCGCGCAGCCGCCTTCGGGTCCCAGCCGCTGTCGGTGCGGGCCCCTGCCTGTCCTCGGCCGCTAACCGCGGTGGCCAGCCCGCCACCAGCCACGAAATCACCCCCGATGGACGATGCGGCGTGCGCCCGGGGCGGCGGACGGTGTGCGCATGGGTGAGCACTACGACGTCATTATCGTCGGCACCGGTGCTGGCGGAGGCACGCTGGCCCACACGCTGGCCCCGTCGGGCAAGCGGATACTGCTGCTCGAGCGGGGCAACTTCTTGCCCCGGGGGATGGACAACTGGGACCCGAAGACGGTGTTCGTGGACGGCAGGTACATCTCCAGGGACCGGTGGTTCGACCGCGACGGCAAGCCGTTCCAGCCCCAGGTCCATTATTTCGTCGGAGGGGCCACCAAGCTGTACGGCGCCGCCCTATACCGCCTGCGGCCCCAGGACTTCGGCGAGATCAAGCATGCCAGCGGCATCTCCCCCGCCTGGCCCCTGTCCTACGACGACTTCGAGCCGTGGTACTCCAAGGCCGAGCGGCTGTATCAGGTGCACGGCAATGGGGGCGAGGACCCGACCGAGGGCCACCGCAGCGAACCCTACCCCTGGCCCGCCGTCTCACACGAGCCGAGGATCCAGCAGATATCCGATGACCTGGCCAAGTGCGGCTACCACCCGTTTCACGCGCCGTGCGGGATCATGCTGAACGAGGCGGACCGGCCACGCAGTACCTGCGTCCGCTGCACCTGGTGCGACGGCTACCCGTGCCTGGTGCACGCCAAGGGTGACGCCGAGGTCATCGCCGTCCGGCCGCTGCTGGACCAGCCGAACGTGACCCTGTTGGTCAACGCAGAGGTGGAGCGCCTGCAGACCGATCCGGCCGGACGGGCCGTCACTTCCGTGGTGGTCAGCCGCGGCGGCAGCCAGGAGGTCTACGAGGCAGACATCGTCGTGGTCGCGGCCGGGGCGGCGAACAGCGCCAAGATCTTGCTCAACTCGGCCAATGATGCCCACCCGCACGGCCTGGCCAACGGCTCGGACCAGGTGGGGCGCAATTACACGTTCCACAACTGCAAGGCGATCGTGGCCCTGTCGAAGGAGAAGAACGACACCGTCTTCCAGAAGACGCTGGGCATCAACGACTTCTACTTCGCCACGAAGGACTGCCAGTGGCCGATGGGCTGCATCCAGATGATCGGCAAGTCCAACGCCGAGGCCATGCGCGGCGAACAGCCCGAGAAGACGATGTTCGCCCCCAACTGGACCCTGTCCGACGTGGCGGAGCACGCGGTGGACTTCTGGCTGACCACCGAGGACCTGCCGGTGCCCGAGAACCGGGTGACCACTGACAAGGACGGCAACGTCCACCTCGCTTACACCTCGACCAACGACGAGGAGGCCGACCGCCTCTACGCTGAGCTGAAAAAGATCCTCAACCATGTGGGGATGGCCGCGCACCACGTGCTGCGCAAGAACTTCTACATGAGCATGGACGTCCCCGTGGCCGGTGTCGCCCACCAGGCGGGCACCTGCCGGTTCGGCTCGGATCCGGCCACATCAGTGCTCGACGCCAACTGCAAGGCCCACGAACTGGACAACCTCTACGTCGTCGACACGAGCTTCTTCCCCAGCATCGGAGCGGTGAACCCGGCACTCACCGCCATGGCCAACGCCATCCGTGTCGGTGAGCACCTGCTGAGCCGGATGGCATGAGCCGCCTGCCCAGGCTGGGTCGAGCAGCCAACCGCAGTGCCATGACCGGTGCCATCGCCGCCGCGGCGCTAGCGGCGGCCAGACGCCGCTGGGAGCAGGTGTGATGCCGGAAACCGGAAGCAGCCGATGAACGTCGACCTGGCGCGGATACAGTTCGCGTTCACCTCGATCAACCATTTCTTCTTCGTCCCGGTCACGATCGGGCTGGCGTTCTTGACCGCGCTGCTGCAGACGGCGTGGCACCGCAGCAAGCGCGATGAGTACCTACGGCTGACCCGGTTCTTCGGCACGCTGCTGGTGATCAACGTCGCGATCGGGGTGGTCACCGGGATCGTGCAGGAGTTCGAGTTCGGGATGAACTGGGGGGCCTACTCCCGGCTGGTCGGCAACATCTTCGGTGCCCCGCTGGCGATGGAGGGGCTGGCCGCGTTCTTCCTGGAGTCGACGTTCCTGGGGCTGTGGCTGTTTGGGTGGGACAAGCTGCCCCGCCTGGTGCACCTGCTGACAATCTGGGCCGTCTCGCTCGGCAGCGCCCTGTCGGCGGCGTTCATCCTGGCGGCCAACTCCTGGATGCAGCACCCGGTCGGCTACATCATGGTCAAGGGCAAGCCGCAGCTCAACGACATCTGGGCGGTATTCACCAACCCGGTGTTCGTGTGGGGATACGCCAAGGTGCTGGTCGTCGCGCTGGTCACCGGGGCAGTGGTGATGCTGGCGGTGTCGGCGTGGCAGCTGCGGCACGGCGGGGACCGGCCGGTGTTCACCCGGTCGGCGCGGATGGCGCTGATCGTGCTGGTCCCGGCGATCCTGTTCACCCTGCTGGTGGGCGATGAGCTGGGCGTGGTCGAGGGCCGGTATCAGCCGATGAAGATCGCGGCTGCGGAGGCGCAGTGGACCACCTGCCAGCCGTGCTCGTTCTCGCTGTTCCAGATCGGCGGCGGCAACAACGACCACACGCCGACCCAGATCATTGAGATCCCGCACCTGCTGTCGCTGCTGGCCACCAACCACTGGAACGGCAAAGTGGTCGGCCTGAACCCGCTGCAGTCGCAGTACAGCAAGCAGTTCGGGCCCGGCTACTACGTGCCGAACGTGTTCATCCAGTACTGGGGGATGCGGGTGATGGCCTACCTGGGGGTGGTGGTCCTGCTCATCTCCTTGTGGGGGCTGTGGGCGATCTGGCGCAAGACGCTGGCCATTTCCCGGGTGTTCTTGTGGGTGGCGACCTGGGTCGCGGTGCTGCCGTTCTTGATGAACACCGCGGGCTGGTTCCTGACCGAAAGCGGACGGCAGCCGTGGATCGTGCAGGGCATCATGCTAACCAAGAACGGGATCTCCCCGACCGTCAGTACCGCCTGGCTGTGGATCAGCCTGATCGCGTTCATCCTGCTCTACGGCACGCTGGGCACCGTGGACCTGATCTTGATGCTGCGGTACTCCCGCGAGCAGCTGCCGCCCCCGCGTGAGCAGGCAGACGCTGGCACGCCAATGCCGGCCGTCCAGTACTAGGGTCCCGATGAACGATCTCGTCCCGTTCTGGTTCATCGTCATCGCGGTGCTGTGGACCGGCTTCTTCATCCTGGAGGGGTTCGACTTCGGCGTCGGCATGCTGCACAGCGTGGTCGGCCGGGACGACCCGGGCCGCCGGGCCGCGATCAACACGATCGGGCCGTTGTGGGATGGTAACGAGGTCTGGCTGATCGTGGCCGGGGCCGCCATGTTCGCCGCGTTCCCCGGCTGGTACGCCACCATGTTCTCGGGCATGTACCTGGCCCTGGTGCTGCTGCTCATCTGCCTGATCATCCGCGGGGTGGCGTTCGAGTACCGCGGCAAGCGGGACGCGGCCCGCTGGCGGCGCACCTGGGACGTGCTGCTGACGGTGGCCAGCGTGCTGGCCCCGCTGCTGATCGGCATCGCGCTGGGCGACCTGCTGGCCGGGCTGCCGATCGACTCGGCGCAGAACTACACCGGGTCGTTCTGGGACCTGCTGAAGCCCTACGGCGTATGGACCGGCATCACCCTGGTCCTGGCCTGCGCGTTGCACGGCGCGACATTCTTGTGCCTGAAAACCACCGGCGACATGCACGAGCGGTCCCGGCAGGTGGCCCGGCGCGTGGCCCCGGGCACCGGCGCCTTCGTCATCGGCTTCATCATCTGGACGCACGTCACCGCCAGCACCACCTTCTTCCTCAACGTGATCGAGCTGCTGGCCATCCTGGCCGTCCTGGCCGCGGTCTGGCTGGTCTACGAGCACCGCGACGGCTTCGCCTTTGCCGCCACCACCGTGACCGTCGCGTCGTGCATCGTGTCGATCTTCGTGGACCTGTACCCCAACGTGATGGTCTCGTCCACCAGCAAGGCCTACAACCTCACCGTGCACAACACGGCGTCCGGAGCGTACTCGCTCAAGACGATGACCATCGTGGTCATCGTTCTCCTGCCGGTGGTCCTGGCCTACCAGGCCTGGACCTACTACGTGTTCCGCAAGCGGGTCAGCGCCAGCGACTTCGCCCCGCCCCCGCCACCACCCGAAGCGGCAGCCGAGCCGGAGCCCCGGCCCACCGCCCCCCCGGTCCGCCCGGGAAGCTGAGTGGAAGGGTCCGCGCCGCCAGCCGCGGCCGAGACTGCCGCGGCCCAGGACGCCATCTGATGAGAACCACCAATCAGGAGGAACGA
>JASHPR010000486.1 GCA_030038015.1 Streptosporangiaceae bacterium | reverse complement strand
GTCCATATCGGCGGCAATGCGCGCGACCGCGAAGACCTCGATTGATCACGCTGCGTGAGGCTGGCGAACCGACCCACATGTTCCCGAGTGCCGGGTACGCGCGGCTGGGTTGCGGCTACTATTCGGGTCGCGCCGCCCGCAGATTACCTGCTTCTGTGCGCCGGAAGCCCCTTCGGCGGGACGAATTCACTGGCAGCCTGCCAGCGCCGGCTCCGGGGCGCTGGCGCCACCGTTGAGGGGCGGTTATCGCTGGTCTCCTTCGGATGTAAGGCTCCTGCCTTCCAGGAGCTGGTTCAGCGTGCCGAGGTTGCGCCCTACGGCTGCCCTGACTGCGGGGACGGCTAGCAGGGTCGAGCGGCCGCAGCAGGGCTGATGAGGGTTCCAGCTCGACGTTGCTGGTCAGCCAGGTCCCGCCCGGCGTCGGCTCCAGCAGGTGACTGTTCCGGGCGTTGAAGGGGCCGGCATCAGGCCGGACCGGGCTGGCTGTGGCGCTTGCCAATGCTGTCGAGCCAGTCGAGGATGACCTGCACCGACAACGCGATGTTGCCGACCTGCACATGATTCTGCGCCTGCTCGTCACGGGTGAACACGCGCGCCGTCACCGAGCGGGCCGCCGTCAGCGTGGTGATCTGATCGGTGAGCTGGGTGAGGGGCACGTAGTGGTCTTCAGCCCCGGCGAGCAGCAGCGCGTCGGCCCGCACCCGGCCGGACACATCCGCCGTCACGTACAGGGCGAGCGAGGCCAGGTACTGGTACGGGCTGGACACCCCCAGCACGTGCTCGCCTTGGGTGATCCCCCACTCGGCGAGCGGGTCCTTGTTCATCTTGCGCCGTAGCAGCACGTCCAGTAGCCGGATGGCCCGCAGCCGCAGCAGTGCCTTGACTACGGCCCGCTCGCCTGCCAGGAACGGGCGAAGGTTGCAGGCCAGGAAGTCGGTGAGGATGTCGTCGCAGATGACGCGGGCGATCCTCGGCTCACCGGCCGCCGCCCGGATCGCCAGCCCTCCGCCGAGCGAGATACCCAGCAGCGTCACCTGGTCCAGGCCGAAGTGGTCGAGCACGGCGCCGACGGGCAGCTGCCAGTCCCGGGTGAGGTGGAGCCCGCAGTCCTCGAGCGCGCCGCCCTGGCCCGGCCCCTCGAACGCGATGACCTGATATCCGCGCCGGGCGATCGCCAGCATCATGGGGAAAAACTCCTCCACGTAGCTGTCGAAACCTCCGAACAACACCACGGTGCCCTTGCCCGGCACGCCGAAGCGGTAGGTGGGCAGGCTGCCGCCCTGGTAGGGCACGGCGCCGGTGTGCTCGGGACGGATCTGATACAGCATTCGCAGTGTTTCGGTGAAGCGCCGCCGGGCCGGGGCCTTCCGCTGGTCGCCCGGGGGGAGGAAGAACTCGGCTGCCCGGTAGCAGAAGGCGGCGTCCAGCGGGCGGTCCGCGGCGAACAGCCTGTCGCCGAGGGCGAGGAACTCACCGGTGAATTCCTCGTAACCGCCGGCTCGCGCGGCGGCCGCGGCGACGTCGTCATGCGCGTCGGCTGTCATCCATCCGAGCCAGCGGTTCAGCTGGAAGTTGATCGAGAGGTTCGGGTGCAGCCGCTCGAACCGGGGCGGCTTGGTCAGCACGTCCGGGACGAGCGGTTCCGGCAGCACCGCTGACCTGTCCATGAACGGTCCTCCCCGGGCGGGGTGTGTCGTTCCCTGGCCTCAGCCTGCCGGGCGGCGGGGCGCCTGCGCAGGGCAGAAGGTCCAATCCGGCGGGGCCAGGTGATGGCGGGGTGCTGGCTTGACAGTTGTTAGAGTTTTTGCTCTAATTAGAGTATGAGCTCTAGAAGTGGCGCAGCTGCACCGGCCGGGCGGAT
This sequence comes from Streptosporangiaceae bacterium, assembly GCA_030038015.1. Lineage (GTDB taxonomy): Bacteria > Actinomycetota > Actinomycetes > Streptosporangiales > Streptosporangiaceae > JASHPR01. The sequence continues at coordinate 4,556 of JASHPR010000486.1, read as the reverse complement.
GGCGAAGACCGCGCAGACCCGCGCCCGGATCCTGGACGCGGCGCTGGCGCTGTTCAACGAGCGCGGCACCGCGGCGGTCAGCACCAACCACGTGGCCGCGGCGGCGGGGCTGAGCCCGGGCAACCTGTACTACCACTATGCGGACAAGCAGGAGATCATCCGGGCGCTGCACCACCGCTACGCCGCCGCCCACGAGGCCCTGTGGGGCACCGGCGGCGGCCAGCGGGCCAGCCTGGCCCGGCTGCGGGAGAACCTGGCCCGCTCCATGGAGCTGTCCTGGCAGTACCGGTTCCTGGAGCGGGAACTGGTCGCGCTGCTGCGCGCCGACGAGCTCTTGGCCGCTGCCCACCGTGCCGCTTACCAGCGCAGGCTGTCCCAGTGGGTGGCGTTCGGCGAGCAGCTCGCCGACGACGGGCTGATCCGGCGGCCGGCGCCGCCGGTGACGATCGCCGACCTGGCCACCACGGCCTGGCTGATCGGCACCGGCTGGCTGCCGTTCCTGGAGATCACCGGAGACCCGCACGATCCGGTCCAGGTCGCCCGGGCAGGCGACCTCGTGCGGGCGGTCCTCGCCCCGTACCTGGACAGGACCGCATGGGAGGAGGAGTCATGAGCTTCCATGTGATCGTGGGGGCGGGACCGGTCGGGTCGGCTACCGCGATGCGGCTGGCCGGCCAGGGCGAGCAGGTGCGCATTATCACCCGCTCCGGCGCCGGCCCGGCGGCCCCCGGCATCGAGCGCATCGCCGCCGACGCCACCGACACCGGACGGCTGGCCGCCTTGGCCGAGGGCGCCGCGGTGCTGTACAACTGCGCCTGCCCGCCCTATCACCGCTGGCCGGCCGACTGGCCGCCGCTGGCCGCCGCGGTGCTGGCCGCCGCCGAACGCACCGGCGCCGTGCTGGTCACGATGAGCAACCTGTACGGCTACGGGCCGCCCGGCCACCCGATGACCGAAAACGACCCGCTGGCCGCGACCGGGCCCAAGGGCAGGACCCGGGCGCAGGCATGGGCCCAGGCGCTCGCCGCCCACCAGGCCGGACGGGCCCAGGTCACCGAGGCCCGCGCCTCCGACTTCTTCGGCCCCGGCGTCCGCGCCCAGAGCCCGATCGGATCGCGGTCCATTCCCCGCTTGCTGGCCGGGCGCCCGGTCATGGTGCTCGGCAACCCCGACGTCCCGCACAGCTGGACCTACCTGCCCGACATCGCCGCCGCGCTGATCACCCTGGGGGCCGACCAGCGGGCCTGGGGACGCCCGTGGCACGTGCCCACCGGCCCGCCGCAGTCCCAGCGCGAGATCTTCACCACGATCGCTCGCATCGCCGCCGCCCCGCCGCCACGGCTGCGGCCGCTCCCGCCGTGGCTGATCCAGGCAGGCGGGATCGCGGTCCCGTACCTGCGCGAGTTTCCTGAGGTGGCCTACCAGTTCACCGAGCCGTTCGAGGTGGACTCCAGCGCCTTCCAGACCACATTCCGCCTCACCCCCACCCCAATGGACGAGGCGCTCTCCGCCACCGTGCGCTGGTGGCGCGACCAGGGCCGCGCCGCGGCCTGAAGGGAGATGCTCCCGATGAAAACCCCCACACCCACCACAGCCGTCATCTCGGCCGCCCCCGGCCCCGACGCCGGTGCCCGCGCCGCGTGGCGGCAGCGCGTCGCCCGGATCGGCTCGGAAATCCAGCTCGCCTTCGCCGCGCTGTGGTTCGCCCGCGGCACACTGTCCACCGCCTGGCCCGGCCGGCTGCCGATCGCCATCGCACTGGCCGCCGGGGCCGTCGCCATCGGCGTCTGGGGCGCTGCCGTCACCTGCGGCCTCGCCCCGCGCCCGCACGGCCCCGCCGCGCGCCGCCTGGAGCGGGCCATCACGACCGCCACGGTACTCCAGCTCGCCGCCAGCTGCGCGCTGCCCTTCGTCCTCTCCGCCGCCGGGCGTCTCGACCTCACCATCACCACCATCGCCATCACCATCGGCCTGCTGCTGCTATGGCTGTGGGCCCGGCTGCGCACCCCCGGCCACCTCGCCGCGGGCGTTCTGCTGATCGCCATTCCCGGCGGCCTCGCCCTCGCCCTGTCCGGCAACACGCTCACCGCCGCGGCCGGGCTCGCCACCGCGGTCATCCTCACCGCCAGCGCCATCACCGGCATCCGCGCCCTCGCCAGCGGGACCCTCGGGCGCGATGACGGCCTCGCGGCACCATCAAGGCCGGCGGACCCGAGCCCGGCGGACCTTCAGCCCTGCACCGGCACCCCGCTGACCGGCGAGGCTGAACCCGCAAGCCCGTGAGGATCCGATGTCCATCCGCCAGCCACTCCGGCCGGCCTGCCTCGCGCTCGCCGCGGCCGCCGGAGCCGCGCTAACCCGATACCTGATCGTGGTCCGCCCATGGCCGCTCCGCTGGGGCGCGACCGCCGCCGAGGCCACGCGCCCGATGCCCGGCGGCGATCTGTTCCGTGCGGCGGCGACGATCGCGACGCGCGCGATCACGATCGCCGCGCCGCCCGGCGAAGTGTGGCCATGGCTGGTGCAGATGGGCTATCGCCGCGCCGGCTGGTACAGCTACGACCAGATCGACCAGGTCGGCTCGCCGCTGCTGTCCGCGCAGCGCACGTTCGACTCGCTCGAGGAGACACTCAGCCGCGCGCCCTCTGCCAGCGCCGCATGAACGCGCCCGGAGGTCGGTCCTGAAGCCCAGCCCGGAACCAGCACGAGCGGCGGCCATCGGCCGACGGCCAGCCGCAAGCGTCCCGGTCCCGGGGCCCAGTAAGGCGCCGGCGAGCGCAGGCCCCCGCTGACCACATAAACACCCGTCCTGGTGCAGTGCGAAAGAACAGCCAGACGACAGCCAACCAGCGCAGACCGGCGGATCCGGCGTGCCAGCGCTATCAGCCGCCCGGTTACGTTCCGTCGCTATCTGACTGTCTCCGGGCGGCCTCGCATCCTGGCGGACAGCGGGGGCGGCGTCTATTTTCCGGCTTGCGCCGCCGTCCCCTCGCGCCGAGTACGGGTTGAGCCGGGGCGCAGTGCCTACGATGGCGGGTATGACGCAACCTGTACCGGCCGGACCGGCCGCGTTTCCGGTCACTACGGCGCTTGCGCTGCAAGGCATGACGGTCGAGCGGGACCTTGGCGTCGCGTTCGGCCTGGTCGTGCGCAGCATGGGCGCGATCAAGTCGATTGGCGCCGGGTTCAAGGCAATGCGCCAGGGCGAGGTGACCCAATACACCGACCTGCTCGAGGACAGCCGAAGGCACGCGATCGACCGGTGATCGAGAACGCGCGGCTGCTGGGCGCAAACGCGGTCATCGCGATGCGGTTCGACTCCTCCGAGATAGGCCAGCAGCTTACCGAAATCGTGGCCTACGGAACGGCGGTCGCCGTCCGTTCCGCCGGCTAGCGTGCCCGCGACACCTCCGCCGATGCGCCCGCACGGCCCGCGGTCCCTCGTCACCGAGGCCGACCGGGAGCAGCTACTGTCCCTGCTGCGGGAACACTACGCCCACGGGCAGCTGGATCTGGATGAGATGAGCCGGCGGGTCGGCGTCGTGCTCGCCTCTACCTACTCCGACGAGGCCATGGCAGCGGTGACTGACCTCCCGTTGCTGGGCAGGATGGCTTCCGCCGAACCGTCGCCTGCCCCGGCCAGCCACGGCAGGCCCGGGCAGCGGCGACGCCACGCGCAGCGGCGGGAGCCAGGCGCAGGATGGGTTCCGACAGCGGAGAGGTTTCGCGACCCGTCGACACGCGCGATCATGCAGGTCTGGATCGACCCCGCAGACTTGAGCCGCCACTACGTCCCAGAGCCCGACGGCTGATGCCGCGGGCATCTCCCCGGTACGCGGTGGACCAGCGCGGGGCTCTCAGCGAGCGCCGGGCACTGGCTGATGCCGCTGGTGCCCGCGCAATGAAACCGGGACCGCACCGTCACCAAGGGTAAGTGCTTGCCAGGCGTCGACCCATGGGGGTTGCGCGAGATCGCCGAGTCGGTGCGCCTGGAGGACGGACGTTTTATCGAGCTGACCTCCCGCAGATCAGTCCGTTCTGCGCGTCCTGCGCGACACGGCTTCGGTCCTCGACGAATCAGCCGGGTCGTGGGGTCGGCTCGGTTGACAGCGGTGGTGTCTGCGCGGCCGGGCGACTGGCCTATGCAGGAATTGGCGCTGCGCATGGGAGACTGCCCGCCCGGTTCGCGGCCTTACGTTAGGCGGAGCAGCGGCGGCGGGCGCGAACGCCGGCCGGGCCTTAGCCGACGGTCCCAGGGCACCCTCTTGACGCAACTGGACGGTTGCCATAATATAGCAACCGTCCAGTTTCTACATGCTGGAGGGCATCATGGCTTTTCCTGATCGCATCGAGCGCACCGTGGAGGTCGCCCACCCGCCAGAGAAGGTGTGGGCCGCGCTCACCACGGCCGAGGGCCTGAGCGCCTGGTTCGGCGATGAGGCGACGATCGACCTGCGCCCGGGCGGGGCGGCCCGGATGAGGTGGAACGAAGAAGGGTTCACCGCCGAGATGCGGGTGGAACGGGTGGAGGAGCCGGCGGTGTTCGGGTTCACCTG
>JASHPR010000485.1 GCA_030038015.1 Streptosporangiaceae bacterium | reverse complement strand
CCGCAGCTGGTCGGCGAGCAGCTGGCGGTCGACGAGCTCGGATGCCTCGGGGGCGTCCACGTCCTCGATCAGGTCGCCGATGCTGGTCTCACCGTCCTCGCCGATCGTGGAGTCGAGGCTGATCGGCTGGCGGCTGGTGCGCAGCAGCTCCTCGATCTGGTCCGGCGTGCGGTCAAGCTCGACGGCCAGCTCCTCGGCGGTCGGCTCGCGGCCCAGCCGCTGGTGCATGTCGCGCTCCACCCGGCTGAGCTTGCTGAGCATCTCCAGCACGTGCACCGGCAGCCGGATGGTGCGGGCCGAGTCGGCGAAGCCGCGCTGGATGGCCTGCCGGATCCACCACATGGCGTAGGTGGAGAACTTGTAGCCCTTGGTGTAGTCGAACTTCTCCACCGCCCGGATCAGGCCCAGGTTGCCCTCCTGCACCACGTCCAGCAGGGACAGGCCGCGGTCGCTGTACTTCTTCGCCACCGAGACCACCAGCCGCAGGTTGGCCTCCAGCATGTGCGCCTTGGCCCTGCGGCCGTCCTCGGCGACCTCCTCGAGGTCGCGGCGGAGCTCGGCGGACAGCTTGGTGTCGGTCTCCAGCTTGTGCTCGGCGTACAGCCCGGCCTCGATCCGCTTGGCCAGGTCCACCTCCTGCTCGGCGGTGAGCAGGCTGGTCCGGCCGATGGACTTCAGGTACGTGTGCACCGAGTCGCCCATGACGGACGTCTGGTCGTCCAGGTCCACCTCGACCGCCGAGTCGGCGGCCGCGGAAGCGGCCAGCGCCGACGCCTCGGCCTCGGCGGCGTCCAGGCCGTCCAGCTCGATCACGTCGGCGACCGCGGCGTCGAATTCGGGCTGGCCAGCGCCTGCCGTGGCGTCAGCGGCCCCGGCGCGCGCCTTCCTGGCGCGGCCCGACGGGCGGGTGGCAGCCTGCACCGGAGCCTCCGGCTGGTCGTTACCGAGCTCAACGCCGGCGTCGGTGAGTTCGCGGACGATGGACCTCGCCTCGGCCGGGGAGATCCGGGCCTTCTCGAACGCGGCGCGCAGCTCCGGGAGGGACAGATGACCCTGGCTGCGCCCGCGCTGGATCAGCTCGTCGACCTGGGTCGTGGTTGCCTCATCGTCGTGTCGCTGCGACGCGGCGGCCGCGGTCCTCGGCATGAGACACCTCCCTCTCTCCTCCTGCGCGCACCGGCGCTCCTCCTGCGCCATGGGGCGGCGCCATCGGGTTAGCGGGGACCCGCAGCACTTGGTATTGTGCAGCGCGGGCACTATGTTTAACGCCCAACGCGGCCGATTGTTCCCGTGGGGCTGCCGCGCGCCCGCGGGCGGGACGGCCGGCCGCATCGCGGCCTAAGCCGTCCGGGCTCTGAGCGCCGCCCTATCTGGCTTACCAGACGGTAGCATGGGCATTTCCGGCACGATCAGCAGGGCCGCCGGTGCCGCACAGGCCGGCAGCCGGGCCCGGACGTGCGCCCGGACGTCCGCCAGCAGCGGCGGTGCCGAGGGATCGGACGGCACCACCACCGCGGTGACCACCTCGCCCCACTCCGGGTCCGGCCGTCCCACCACGGCGGCTTCCCGCACCCCGGCGCAGGTCCCGAGCACTGCCTCGACCTCGGCGGCCACCACCTTCTCGCCGCCGGTGTTGATCACGTCGTCGGCCCGGCCGCGGACCACCAGCTCGCCGGCCGGGCCGATCGAGCCGAGGTCGGAGGTGACGAACCAGCGGCCGTCCCGGGCCCCGGCGGTGAGGTCGGGCCGCAGCCGGTAGCCGGAGAACAGCACCGGGCCCGCGACGCGGATCCGCCCGTCTGCCCCGATATCCACCGACACGCCGTCGAGCGGCACGCCGTCGTACACGCAGCCCCCGCTGGTCTCGCTCATCCCGTAGGTGGTGACCACCCGCCCGCCTGCCGCCCGCGCGGCCCGGACCAGCCCGGCCCCGGGCGCCGCCCCGCCGAGCAGGATCGTCGACACGGCCGACAGGTCGTCGCCGGCGTCGACCAGCCGCCGCAGCTGGGTCGGCACCACGGCGACGTGCGCGCAGCCGCTGGCGGCCAGGGTGCCCGGCTCCAGGCGGCCGGCCACCACCGGTTCCGTGCCCGACAGCAGCGACCGCACCAGCACCTGTATCCCCGCGATGTGGAAGGCCGGCAGGCAGCACAGCCACCGCTCGCCCCGGCCGGCTCCGATCCGCCGCAGCGAGGCCCGGGCCGATGCGACCAGGGCGGCCGCGGACAGCTCCGTGCCCTTGGGCCGGCCGGTGGAGCCGGAGGTCGCGATCACCAGCGCGGTTCCGGCCCCGACGCCGGGTGCCGGGCCGGCGCCCGACGGCGCGGCGGCGTAACGTTCACGCCCTTCGGGAGATTCGATGGCGGACGGGGCGAACGCGTCGAGCAGCGCGGCCAGCCTGGCCGGCGGCAGCGACGGGTCCAGCGGCAGGATCGCCGGCCCCGTGCCGTCGAGCGCCGCCGCGAGCGCCTCGAGCATCCGGCCGGGCGCGTCGGCCGGGGGCAGCAGGACCGCGTGCAGGGGCCGGGACGTCACGGACGTAAGGTTAACCGGGGGCAGATCCGGCACCGGCCCTGCCGTGCGGCCGCCCCGCGCCGGCACTGGCGGGCAGCCAAGGGAGGATGTGACGGTGGTCTACTGGCAGGCATCGGGTCCCGCGGACGGGCAGGCCGCCGCCAGGTCCCGGGGGCTGGCCAGGTCCCCGCTGGCGCCGCGCAGGCGGTGACCGGCCAGGCCGGTGCGGCCGGGCCTGCCGCAGCCGAGCTGCGGGCGCAGCTCACGGCCCTGCTGCCGGGCGTGCGCGCGTTCGCGATCCCGATGCGCGCGAAGTTCCGGGGAATCACCGTGCGCGAGGGCGCGCTGATCCAGGGCCCGGCGGGCTGGGGGGAGTTCTCGCCGTTCGCCGAGTACGGGCCGCGCGAGTGCGCCCGCTGGCTCGCCTGCGCGCTGGAGGCCGCCTGCGCCGGCTGGCCCGCACCCGCGAGGGACCGGGTCGGCGTGAACGTGACCGTGCCGGCGGTCGGCCCGGATCGCGCGCGCGAGATCGTCGCCGGCTCGGGCTGCCGGACCGCCAAGGTCAAGGTGGCCGAGCCCGGCCAGCCGGACAGGGAGGACATCGCCAGGGTCGAGGCCGTCCGCGACGCGATCGGCAGGGATGGCCGGGTGCGGGTCGACGCCAACGGCGGGTGGAGCGTCGAGCACGCGGCGCGGATGCTGCGGGCGCTGGCCCCGTTCGGCCTGGAGTACGCCGAGCAGCCGTGCGCGAGCCTGGCCGAGCTGGCGGAGCTGCGCCGCCTGGTGGAGGTGCCGCTGGCCGCCGACGAGTCGATCCGCAAGGCGGAGGACCCGCTGGCGGTGCGCGCGGCCGGGGCGGCCGACATAGTGGTGCTCAAGGCGCAGCCGCTGGGCGGGGTGCGCGCGGCGCTGCGCGTGGCCGAAGCCTGCGGCCTGCCGGTGGTGGTGTCCAGCGCGGTGGAGTCGTCGGTGGGGCTGGCCGCCGGGGTGGCGCTGGCCGCGGCCCTGCCCGAGCTGCCGTACGACTGCGGGCTGGCCACCATGAGCCTGCTCACCGGGGACGTGACCGCGGAGCCGCTGGCCGCCGAGCACGGCATGCTGCCGGCCAGGCCCGCGGTCCCTGACCCGGAGCGGCTGTCGGCGTGGGAGGCTGACCCCGCCCCCTGGGCCGCCCGGATGCTCGCGGCCGCCGGATTCCTCGGCGCCGGGTCATGAACCCGTCCACCGCGTTCGCCACGGTCTTCGTCGACGAGCTGGTCAGGTGCGGCCTGCGCGAGGCGGTCCTGGCGCCGGGCTCGCGCAGCGCGCCGCTGGCGATGGCGCTGTTCGACCGGGCGTCGGGCGCGCGCGCCGTCCGGCCGGGCCCCCGGCTGCACGTTCGGATCGACGAGCGATCCGCCGCGTTCCTCGGGCTCGGCCTGGCCAAGGCGAGCCGCCGGCCGGTCGTCCTCGTCTGCACCTCGGGCACGGCCGCCGCGCACTTGCACGCCGCGGTGATCGAGGCTGACGAGGCCGGGCTGCCGCTGATCGTGCTCACCGCTGACCGGCCGCCGGAGCTGCGCGGCACCGGCACCAGCCAGACGATCGACCAGATCAAGCTGTACGGGGCGGCGGTTCGCTGGTTCTGCGAAGCCGGGGTGCCCGAGGAACGGGTGGGGATGGTCCGCTACTGGCGGTCCCTGGCCTGCCGCGCCTGGGCGATCGCCTCGGGTGCCGCGGGCGGCTTCCCCGGCCCCGTGCACATCAACGTCCCGTTCCGGGATCCGCTGCTTCCCGACGCCGATGCGGCTGGCCCGGCCGGCTCGCCCGGCGCGGGCGGGGCGGGCAGCGCGGATGGCTGGCCGGAGCCGCTGGACGGGCGGCCAGGCGGGGCGCCGTGGACAAGCTGCGGCCCGGCGCCCGCCGCGGCGCCGCTCCCGCTGGTCTGGACCGAGCGCGGGGTCGTGGTCTGCGGGGGCGGGGACTACGACCCCGGGCCGCTGCTCGCGCTGGCGGAGGCGGCGGGGTGGCCGGTGCTGGCGGAGCCGTCGTCGAACGCCCGGCACGGCCCGAACGCGCTGTCCGCCCATGCTTACCTGCTCGACTCGCCCGGGTTCCTGGCCGGGCGCCGGCCCGACCTGATCGTCTCGGCCGGGCGGCCCGGCCTGTCCCGCAGCCTGACGGCCTTCCTGCGCGGCGCGCCGGGGCCGGCCCCGGCACGTCATGTGGTGCTCGCCCAGGGCCCGGGACGCTGGGCCGACCCGGCCAGGACCGCCACCGAGGTCGCGGCCGGGATCGGGCTGTCCGGCGCCCCGGAGCC
>JASHPR010000484.1 GCA_030038015.1 Streptosporangiaceae bacterium | reverse complement strand
GGCGATGGGCACCGTGGCGGCAATCGTGATGACCGCACCCCACACCATGGCGACGGTGAATCCGTGGACGGTGGCGGTGATGACGCCTGCCGTGACGTGGGCGGCCAGGTAGCTGGCCGTCGCGGCGACGGCGATGGTGTTGAGCAGGGCGGCGCCGATCGACGAGCCGAGCTGGCTGGCGGCGCTGGTCCCGGCGCCGGCGGCGCCGGCGTCAGACGGGAGGACGCCGCCGAGGGCGGTGTTGAGCGTGGCGGGTCCAGCCACGCCGGTGCCGAGGCCTTCGATGATCGTGGCGGCCAGGACGAGCGGCAGGTAGTGGCTGTGCGGGGTGAGCCAGATGAGCGGGACCAGCCCGGCGGCCTCGGCCACGATGCTCCCGGTGATCAGCCACCGCGGCGGCACCCGGACCATGAGCAAGCGAGCGAGGAGCGCGGAGCCGACGGCGCCGGCGAGGGCGAAGGGGATGAGCGCGAGCCCGGTCCGCAGCGCCGGGTAGCCCATGACCGCCTGGAGCTGGTAGGTGAGGATCAGCATCATGCCGAAGGTGGACAGCCCGTTGACGATCAGTCCGGTCATCGCCCAGCCGCGGTTGCGGTCGAGCACCACCCGAAGCGGCAGGAGCCGGTCGGAGCGGCCAACCTGGCGCGCCACGAATCCGCTGAGCAGGACAACGGCGGCGGCGAGGGACCCGGCGATCTGCCCGGAGCCCCACCCGGGCGACGACGCCTCGCCCAGGGCGTAGACGAGGGCGGCCATCCCGACGGAGCCGAGCACGGCGCTCGCCTGAGCGCAATAGCTACCAGCGAAAACGCAGGTCGCGGCCGAGCGTCATAGCCCAAGTTATCTGCTCACCTGAGCCGGAGCGGTATTTCCGAGTCAGCAGGGCCGACCCGGTGGCACCCGGGGGAGACCTCAACAGTCAGGGACCCGGTCGACTCGCTCAACGGTGATCACATCGCCGTCGATCACATACAGAATCCGGTAGCAGTCAACTCGAAGCCGGTGATACCGGCCCTGTGGAATCCCCCGGTGGGGAGCGGGTCTTCGGCCAGGCCTGCGACGGCGGCGCCGATCGCGCGCATGCCGTCCTGGTCGTGCATGAAGCGGCGGGCTGAGGCCGCAGCCGCGGGGGTCCACCGGATCTTCACCGGTTGCTGCCGAGCAGTTCGGCCATGACCTCCTCGTGTGACAGCGCGCCCGGGCACCCGGCGGCGACCCACTCGTCATGGGCGGCGAGCGTGGCCTCGATCTCTGCTTCTTCCAGCGCTTCCGGGGAGGCATGCCGCTCGACGGCCCGCAGCCGCCGCAGTTCCGCCAGCGGGACGATAGCGGCGGCTTCCCCACCGAGGTGGATCACTTCATACGCGCCGGTCAGGTCCCGGCCACGGTCAGACTGCGCGATCATGACAGCACAGTACCGGTCACCGGCCACTCACTCAGGCCCGCCACGCACGCGCAATCGTGCCAGGCGACTGACCGGCTGCCTTGGCTCTGATAGTGCTGCAACACCGGCAGCGCAGACGATCGCGCCGGCGGTAACGCTGGCGTCGCTGGCCGCCGGGAACGCGTGCAGACGGCAACCATGCCGCAAGCCACGGCAGGCTGCGGACAGCCAACACAGCGACCGTCGTGGGCCGGTACGTCGCAGTGTGGCCATCGTCGCTCTCTCGCTTAGCTCAGGCCCGGGCCAGTCACGGTCGCCGACGCGGCCGCCGGAGACTCCGCCTTCCGCAAGCCCGGCAGAATCAGGCACAGCGCCGCCGCGACGGCCATAGTGGCGGCGAAGGCGCCCGTCGCCCAGGCGCCAGATACGTGCTGGACGAGCAGGCCAGCGATCAGCGGTGCTGGCGTCGCCAGCGCGGTGGCCACCATGACCACGGTATTGCTGATCCGGCCGCGCATTTCTTCCGGCGCGCTGCGGAGCATCATGGCCACGAGTGCGGCGTTCACAGCGGGTGCCAGCATCAGCGATATGGCGACCGGTGCCGCCACTAGCGGTGACGGAATGAGCAGGGCTGCGGCGCCGAGCAGGAGCGCCCCGGCCAAAGTGATGATGGTGACCAGAGTTCCCACACGCATCCGCCTTTGCAGCCGGGGTGCCGCAATGGCGCCGAGCAGGCCGCCAGCAGCGATGGCCGCCTGCACCAAGCCGATGACCACAGCGGAGGTGCCATGCTGGCGCAGGGCGAGCGTAATGGTGAAGATCACGCCGGTGAAAGCGAAGTTCACCAGCGGTGCCTGAATCACCACCGCGCGCAGGATCGGCACCCGCCAGACGAGCTGAAGGCCATCGGCCACCTCGCGCCACAACGCCTTGCGCTCGACCGCCTTCTCCAAGCGGAACCGCCCGCGGATTCGGCTCACCGTGCCGAACGAGACCGTATAGGAGACGGCGTCGGCCAGAAATGGCATGGCCCGGCCCAGCCCGAACAGCACTCCGCCGAGGGCAGGCCCCGCAAGGCTGGCGCTGTACGTCCGGGCCTCGGTGGCCGCCCACGCTCGCTCGAGCTGCCCGTCCGGCACGATCCCTGGCAGCGCCGCCGTGGCCGCCGGATCGAAGATGGTGCCAGCAGCGCCCTCGATCAGGCTCACGCCCAGGACGACCGGCCAGGACGCGAGATGCAACACGAGCAAGATGCCAAGCACCGCTAGGAGGACGGCGCGCACGCTGTCGCAGATGATCATCGTCAGCCGCCGGTCGAACCGGTCCGAAAGTGCCCCGGCGGGGAGCTGCAGGCATAGCCGGGCTATCGCCCTCGCTGTCCCCACCACTCCGGCGAGCACCGCCGAGTGAGTGAGCGCCAAGATGAGCAGCGGGTAGGCGAGCATGCCGATCTCGGTGCCGGTATCGGACAAAAGCTGGCCGATCCACAGCATCCGGAAATCGCTGTTGCGCCGGAGCGGGACCGCCGCGGGAACGGCGACGGACGCTTTTGCCTCGCCCGGGCCATTCATCCTCGAAACATTACGCTGCCGAGGTACGCCTCAACTATGTTGGTTTGTCACAAGATCGACGATTGCTACGATATCGAGTTCCCTGCTCTGCGCCAGGCCGTTCACCCCAGCGCCCGGGGTGTATTCTCCCGTGACTTTCGCATCCGACGCACCGCCCGGCCAGTGCCGTTCTCCGCGAACACGCGGTTGGCACAGGAGTCCAGGGAGGGCTCGAGGTCCGCGTAAGGATTATCAAGTTATCTGCTGCGTGAGCGCCGTAGCTGGCGATGACCAGGCCGGGCCAGGACACGTTTCTGCAGCCAGGATGCCGTTTCCCGGGGGTGCGCCCGGTTGCCGGACGTGACCGGCTGCCATGGCCCTGGAAGCGCGGCAACACCGCCGCCCGGCCGATCCGGGCTAGCGTTTGCCCTGGTCAAGAGCACTTTGCGCGCCTGGCAGGATTCGAACCTGCGACCGGCTGCTTAGAAGGCAGCTGCTCTGTCCTGCTGAGCTACAGGCGCCCGGGTCCTGCAATTTTGCATGGCCTAGGTCACGCGCGGGCAACAGTGCGGATGAGCCCTGGTCGCATTCCGCGGCAGGGCGCGGCGCGGGTTGCCTATCGTCGTGTCCCGTGACAGCCACCGCGGCCAGGCCGCACCGGAACGCGCACCACCCCAGGTCACACGGCTGGCCGGTGGCCGCGGGCATGCTCGCGGGCGCCGCCGCCGACGCCCTGCTGGGCGACCCGCGGCGCGGGCACCCCGTCGCGCTGTTCGGCCGGGCCGCGCAGGCCGTGCAGGACCGAGCATA
>JASHPR010000483.1 GCA_030038015.1 Streptosporangiaceae bacterium | reverse complement strand
CGGCGTTCGCGGCGGCGGCGACCAGGGCGCTGCCGCGGGATGTCGCCGTGTTCATCGGCCGCCAGGGCGAGCTTGCCCGGTTGATGGGCGCGGTTGAGTCGCTCGCCGCCGACGGCGGCGTGGTAGGCATTCACGCGATCGACGGGATGGCCGGGATCGGCAAGACCACCTTCGCGGTGCACGCCGCGCACCGGCTGGCCGGCAGCTTCCCGGACGGGCAGTTCTTCTTGCCGCTGCACGCCCACACGGCCGGGCAGCGGCCGGTCGGCCCGGCCGACGCGCTGGCCAGCCTGCTGCTGACCGCCGGGGTGCCGGCGCCGCAGATCCCGCCCGGGCTGGAGGCCCGCGCGGCACGCTGGCGTGACCACGTCGCGGGCAAGAAGATCCTGCTGCTGCTCGATGACGCGGCCGGGCACGGCCAGGTCCGGCCGCTGCTGCCGGGGACGCCCGGGAGCCTGGTACTGGTCACCAGCCGCAGGCGGCTGGCCGCGCTCGAGGACGCCGTGGTGATCAGCCTGGACACCCTGCCCCCCGAGGAGGCGGCCGTGCTGCTGGCCCGGCTGGCGGCCCGGATCGCGATGCGCGCCGGCGACCCCGTAGTCGGCGAGATCACCCGGCTGTGCGGGTACCTGCCGCTGGCGATCGGGATGATCGCCAGCCAACTACGGCACCACCCCGCCTGGTCGGCCGCCGGGCTGGCCGCCCAGCTGGCGGCAGCCCGGGACCGGCTGAGCGTGATGCGGGCAGAGAACCTGTCCGTCGCAGCCGCGTTCGACCTGTCCTACCAGGACCTCACCGAAGGCGGGCAGCGGCTGTTCCGCCGGCTCGGCCTGGTCCCTGGTCCCACCTGCGACGCCTACGCCGCCGCAGCCCTGGACGGCGGCACCTTGGATACCGCCCGCCGCCACCTGGACGAGCTCTACGACCAGCACCTCATCACCGAGCCCGCGCCCGGTCGCTACTTGCTGCACGACCTGCTCCGCGAGCACGCCCGCGCGCTGGCTGACCGCGACGCCGCCGCCGAGTCCGCTGCTGCGGCCGGCCGGCTGCTGGATTACTACCTGCACACCGCCCTGGCCGCCGGCCGGCACATCCCGGCGTGGACTGCCGCCCAGGGGCGCCCGCCACCCGGCAGCCCGCCCGCCTATGCTCCTGACCTGCCCACACTCGCACAGGCGGCCGCGTGGTTAGAAGCCGAACGCCCGAACCTGCACGCAGCCACGGACTACGCGGCTGCCAGCGGGCGGACACTGCACGCGGTGCAGATCCCTGCCGCGATGGGTGACTTCCTGCGCGCTCACGGCGATTGGGCCCAGGCCGCCGCGCTGCACCGGGCCGCGCTGGCCGCGGCCTACCGGGCCGGGGACCGGCCCGGTCAGGCCCTGACCCTCCGGCAGCTAGGCATCTTGGCCTGGCTGAGCGGTGACTTCCCGGCCGCTGCCTCCGACCTGGCTCAGGCGGTGGCACTGTATGGGGAGACCGGCGACCGGCCCGGCGAGGCCTACGCGCTGGACCATCTGGGCGTAGTGCAGCAGATAACTGGCGACTACCCGGCTGCGCTGTCCAGCCGCCAGCAGGCGCTGGTGCTGGCCCGTGGCTGCGGCGACCCGCTCGCCGAAGCGATGGCCCTGGTCCATCTCAGCTGGATCCAGCAGTTGACCGGTGATTACTCGGCCGCTGCCCCCAACGTGACGCGGGCACTGGCGATCTTCCGCAGCCTCGGCCACCGGCTCGGCGAGGCCGACATTCTCGGTGGGCTGGCCGTACAACAGAGGGAGGCGGGCGACTACCTGGCCGCCACCGCGAGCTTGCAGCGGGCACTGGAGCTGTTCGTCGAGCTCGGTCACCGGCCTTTCGAGGCCAGCAAGCTCGACGAGCTCGGCGCCATGCAGCAGCTGACCGGCGACTACGCCGCCGCGGCCGCCAACCACCAGCGGGCGCTCGACCTGCACCGCGAGCTCGGCTTCCGGATCGGCGAAGCCGAAACGCTCAACAGCCTCGGCGAGCTATCAACCCGGACCTCAGCGACCGGCCGGGCCCGCAGCTACCACACCCAGGCGCTCACCCTGGCCCGCGACATAGGCCTGCCCCTCGAGGAAGCACGCGCCCTGGAAGGAATCGGCCGCAGCCACCTCCAAGACAGCAACCCCAGCGAAGCCACCACGCAACTGCGGCACGCACTCGCGATTTACCAGCGCATCGGAAGCGGTCGCGCCCGGCACCTCGAGGAAACCCTGCGCCAGCATCGGCTATAGGCAGCCCCACCCCATCCGACTAAGCGCGGCACTTGCGCAGGGCGCCGCCAGAAGATAGAGGTGGGCGAGCACCTGAAGGAGACGGCTATGGCGACGGTCCGGCTGCGCGACATCGTGAGTCCCGCCGACCGCGCGGCGGTCATGGGCCTGCGCCGCGGCCCCGGCCAAGACCAGTACCTCAACTCGATGGAGGAGATCTTCGCCGAGGCTGACCAGGAGCAGCGTGCGATGCCCCACCCCTGGGCGGTGCACGACGCCGGGACCGGCGCGCTGATCGGCTTCACGATGATCAGCGACAACATCCCGCGGTCGATGGACGACGACCTCGTCGGCCCGTACTTCCTCTGGAAGCTACTCATCGACCATCCGTACCAGCGTCGTGGCTACGGCGCGGCGACGCTCGACGCGGTCGTGGGCTATCTCCGGACCCGGCCCGGCGCCGACGTGCTCTACGCCAGCTGTGCGGATGGCTTCGGCTCGCCGCGCGGGTTCTACCTCCGCTATGGCTTCACCGACACCGGCCGGGTGATGTGGGGCGAGAACGTCCTCGCGCTCGACCTCGCGCCGCGAGGCTGACGGGGGATCGCCTCGATCACCTCCACCGGCGTGAACATGCGCAGATCGACCTGTTATGGCACGGCCCTGGCGGCGTCACTGGCGCGGTGATCTTGCGGGAGCGGCTGTGGCGCGTGCGGCCCACGTCATCGACTGGTATCCGGTCAAGTCGGCCGGTGTCGGGCACGCTGGCTGCGGCGGCTGGCGCCACCGCCGGGCGGGCGGTGATCGCGGAGGACTGCCACCGGGGGCGGTCTCGGTTCCGCCGTCATCGCGGCCCTGGTCGCCGTGAAGCGGGAGAACCTGCAAGTCGTGCACCTAGCGGGCCGGGGGCGCCTGTGTGTTGAGGTCTGTCAGGGGGATGGAGCCGCCGAGGATGCCGAAGACGTGGCAGGCGGTTTCGGGCTGGTCGGCGGCGGCCCGGTACAGGGCCTCGAGCCGGTGTGAGAGGGGGGCGAGCCGGGCCGTGCTGAGGGTGAGTTCGAACCCGTTGGCGGTCAGGGTGTCTCGTCGCTGCTGGTAGCAGGCGAGCGCCTGATCCATCGGCTGGTGCCCGGCCAGGGCCTGGTGGATGGCGTGGGCGAGCAGGTCGGCGGCCAGAAAGGCATCGGAGATGCCCATGCCGGTGCAGGGGTCTTTGTGGTGGCCGGAGTCGCCGGCCAGCGCCCATCCGGGCCCGGCCGATGCCCGGTAGAAGTTGGGCAGGTCGCCGGTGCCGGTGAAGCGTGCTTCGCGGTGCCCGGACGCGGCGGCCTCACGCAGTCCCGGGACGAGTGCCAGGGCGGAATGGAAGCGGCCTTCTATGTCGCGGCGCACC
>JASHPR010000482.1 GCA_030038015.1 Streptosporangiaceae bacterium | reverse complement strand
CCGCTTCCAGCACCGCGCCGTGAGCGGCGGGGGAAGGCCGCCGGGCCGGACGGTGGACGCCAGCGGGCTCTCCCTGGCGATCGCCGCCACCCGCTGGCACGCCGAGGTCACCGGGTGCCTGCTGGAACGGGCGGTAGCGGCGGCAGCGGCCTGCGGCATCTCCGATCCGCTGGTCGTCCGGGTGCCCGGCGCGGTCGAGCTGCCCGTGGTGGCCGCCGAGCTGGCCCGCCGTCACGACGCGGTCGCCTGCCTGGGCGCGGTCATCCGCGGCGGCACCCCGCACTTCGACTACGTCTGCGACTCGGTGACCTACGGGCTGAGCCGGGTGCCGCTCGACACCGGGACGCCGGTCGGCAACGGCGTGCTGACCTGCGACACCCTCGACCAGGCCCTGGACCGCTGCGGCGCCGAGGGCAGCAGCGAGGACAAGGGCTGGGACGCCGTGCTGGCGGCGCTGGAGACCGCCCTGCTCCTCCGCACCCTCCGCTGAGCCGCCGCCCGCCGCCATCCGCCCGCCGCCATCCGCCCGCCGCCATCCGCCCGCCGCCATCCGCCATCCGAAAAGTGGTCGCCGGCGGCTGTTGCCACGACCGCCGGCGACCACATTCCGTGCCGCGCCCGGCCAGGCGGCCACCCTGGCCCGCGTCCCGCGTCTGTGGTCGCCGGCGGCTGCTGCCGCGACCGCCGGCGACCACATTCCGTGGCCGCGCCCGGCCAGGCGGTCACCCCGGCCGCCGCATCTCCGCATCTGACTCCGCGGGCACGTGGTCGCGCCAGGAATGGCGCGGCTGGAAGCCCAGCACGTCCCTGGCGCGGTCGATCGCCAGCAGCGTGCCGAACTCGCCGACGTCGCGGGTCAGCGGGACGCCGGGGAAGACCTCGGCGAGCAGCTGCGCCGACGGCCGGTTCATCACGGTGTCGGCGGCCGCGATGATGAAGGCCGGGCTGCCGGCGACGGCTTCCGCGGGCGCCTCGAGTGCCAGCCTGCACGCGGCGGCCGCGTCCCGCTCATCGATGTAGCCCCACAGGTTCCATTTGCGCTCGGACGGATCCGGCCAGAACGAAGGGAAGCGCTGGTAGTCGCCGGGCGACATGACGTTGGAGAAGCGCAGCGCGACGAACGGGATGCCCGACCACTGCGCCATCTGCCCGGCGATCGTCTCGGTGGCCACCTTCGACAGCGCGTACGTCGTCGTGGGCACCGGGTAGTGTTCCTCGTCCACGGGCGCGTACCGCGGCGGCACGTCGAACGGGAGGCCGAGCGTGGTCTCGCTGGAGGCCCAGACCACGCGGCTCAGGCCCAGGCCGGCGGCGGCCTGGAACACGTTGAAATTCATCGTGATGTTGGAGTTGAACGTGACCGCGGGCGTCGCCAGGCCCGGGGCCGGGATGTTGGCCAGGTGAACCACGGCATCGGCGCCCCGCAGCGCCTCGGCGGCCTGCCCGTAATCGGTCAGGTCGGCGCGGAGTATCCCGTTGTCCCGCGTCCCCGTGATGTCCACGGCCGCCACCTCGTAGCCGTGCTCGAGCAGCTCCCGCACCACCGCCCGGCCCGCCTGCCCGCCCGCTCCCGTCACGCAGATCCGCTGTGCCATCGCCGTCCTTTCCCTTCGTGCCCTTCGCGGCCGGCCTGCCAGCCTGACATTTAACCGGGCGCGGCCGTCAAATGCCCAGGTTGCCACCGAACTGCCGCGGAGCCGTAGGATTCCTTAGCCGCCCATCAAAGGGAGGATCGATGCAGGTGCCCGCCGAGCACGCGCTCGGGCCGCGCCCTGCCCACCGGGCCCGGGTTCCCCGGCGGCGGCCCGGCCGGGTCCGCTGGGCGCGCCGGGCCGGCCAGTTCGCGCGCACGTACTGGCAGGACATCGCGTGGGTGGTGTTCGTCGGGCTGAACCTCGTCGCCATGCGGCTCATCCCGGCGTGGGGGTCTGTTCCCTTCCTCATCATCTGGATCACCCTGACGACGGCCTACGGCTTCCGGCTGTGGCACGTCGGGTCCACGGTGCTCACCGTCTCGCTGGTGACGCTGGCCACCGGCGGGCTGATCGGCTGGCAGGTCCTGCGCGGTGAGCAGGACGGGGACTACCTCGCGGAGGTCCCGCTGCTCGCGCTGATGTTCGTGATCATGGTGTGGCACGCGCGCCGCAGGCTCACGGCGATGGAGGAGATCAAGCGCGTCTCCGAGCACAACCTGGTCCTGCTCGACCAGCAGCGCCGGTTCCTGCAGGACGTCTCGCACGAGCTGGGCACGCCGATCACGATCGCCCTCGGCCACGCCGAGCTCATCACGCGCGCCGCCACCGACCATGCGATCGTCAAGGATGCGCGGGTGACCGTGGACGAACTGCTCCGGATGCGGCGGCTCGCCAACCGCCTGGTGCTGCTGGCATCGACGGACAGCCCGGACTTCCTGCGCCTGGCACCGGTGGACGCCGCCGCGCTCATGATGGAGACCCTGCACCGGTGGAGCCGGACGCCCAGGCGGTGGGCGATCGGCGGCCTCGCCGAGGCGGCTGTCCTGGCCGATCAGGACCGGCTCACCCTGGCCCTGGACGCCCTCATCGAGAACGCCGTCGGCCACACCGACACCGACAGCCGGATCGAGCTGAGCACCCGCGTCGAGGGCGACCAGGTCGTGTTCACGGTGCGGGACTGGGGCACGGGCATTCCCGCCGACGAGATCGGGCAGGTCTTTGACCGGTTCACCCGGGTGGGCAAGGGCCGCAGCCGGGAGACCGGCGGGTTCGGCCTCGGCCTGGCGGTGGTGAAGGCGATCGCCCAGGCGCACCACGGCTCGGTGCGCGTGCACAGCACGGTGGGCGAGGGCTCGGTGTTCGACCTGCTGCTGCCGGCCGCGCCGGCGCCCCGCCGCGTGCTCGAAAGCGAGCGCGCAGAATCATAGGCAGCTTTCAGCCTATTCGATTTTGTGTTTGAATACCATCATGGCACGGCAGCCGATCGCGGCCCCTCACTAGGGAGATGACATGCTTGCAGCCGTCACAGCCGGGGCCGGCCACCCCGCGGTCGCCGGCCTGCTGGGGCTCGGGGCTGCGGGTCTCGCCGGCGGGGTCGTGGCCATGGCCTGGAGCGTGCACGTGCGCCAGATCAGGCTGGCCGAGCAGCTGGCCCGCCGCCAGTTCCTGGTGACCCCGCCCGGCGCGGCGGGCGGCGAAGGGCAGGGCGATGCCCCCGCGGCGCAGAACGGCCGCGGGGCCCAGGGCAGGCCGGACCGGCTGGTCATCGAGGGACCGGACACCGTGGTGGCCGGCGAGCTGGCCCGCTTCCGTGTCCGGCTGGGCGGCGGCACGGTGGTGTCGTGGGCGGCCGGCGGGGGCGCGCTGGCGCAGGCTCCCGACCCGGCCCACCCGGACGAGCTGCTGCTGATCGCCGACCAGCCCGGCGAGCTGACGGTCACCGTGTGGGTCCGCCAGGGCCTGGCCGAGCGCCGCGCGACCAAGGCCGTCACCGCCGTGCCCGACGCGGCGCCCGGCCCGCCCCCGGTCACGCTGCGGCTGTTCCTGCACGCGTGGGGGCTGGTCACCGTCGCCGTCCTGATCATCGGGTTCGCCGGCGCCCTCGCCGCCCTGGGCGACTTCACCTCCTCCGACTTCATCGCCGTGGCCGCGCTGCTGGCCGCGCTGCTCGGCGTGATCGCCGCCCAGCGGGGGACGGCCGACGCCGGCAGCCACCCCGCCGCCGGCCGGCCCAGGCCCTGGGAGCTCATCGCGCCGGCGCCCCGCCGCGAGCACCCGCCGGGCCCCGCCTACGGCCCGGGGGCAGCGGAGCCGAATCACCGGCACCCCGGCGGGTAGGGCGGTAGCTGCCAGGCGCTGCCGGCCAGGCGGGAGGGCGGGGCCATGCCAGAGCTGCCGGACGTGGAGGGTTTCCGGGAGGTTGTCGCCCGGCACGCCGTCGGCCGCCGCATCGAGCGCGTGGACGTCGCCGACGCGGGGGTGCTCCGCGGCGTGACGGCCCGGCAGCTCGGTGACCGCCTGCACAGCCACCGTTTCGGCAAGCCTGAACGGTACGGCAAGTGGCTGATCGCGCGGACCGACGGGCCCGCCGTCCTGATGCACTTCGGCATGACGGGCAGCCTGGCGTGGCTCGGCAGCGGAGCGCCGCGGGCCAGGTACGACCGCGTGGTGTTCGTGACCGACGCGGGGGAGCTGCACTACAGCGACATGCGCAAGCTGCAGGGCATCAGGCTCGCGCAGGGCCCGGACGACGTGGACCGGGTGCTCGCCGGCCTCGGCCCGGATGCGCTCACGGTGGGCAGCGGGGAGTTCGGCCGCTTGCTCACCCGGCACCGCAGGGCGATCAAGCCGACGCTGGCGGACCAGCACGTGCTCGCCGGGCTGGGGAACCTGCTCGTCGACGAGATCCTGTGGCGCGCCCGCATCAATCCGCGCCGCCCGGCAAACAGCCTGGACCCCGGGGAGCGTGACGGGCTATACCGGCAGATGCGCCGGGTGCTGCGCGACTCGGTCAGGCAGGGCCGGGTGCCGGCGAAGCCGTCGTGGCTCACCGGCGTGCGCGGCCAGCCGGAGGCGCGGTGCCCACGCTGCGGCACGCCGCTGTCCCGCGGCCGCATCGGCGGGCGGACCACGGTGTGGTGCCCTAACTGCCAGCGCGCCGCCTGAACAGCCGCCAGCGCCGGCGGCGGGCGGGCGC
>JASHPR010000041.1 GCA_030038015.1 Streptosporangiaceae bacterium | reverse complement strand
GGGCGCGCCCGCCCAGGCAGGCTCAGCCGCCGCTGCCCCGGCCGGGACAGGGGCGGGCACCACGGGCCTGGCCGGGACGGGCGCAGGCACCACAGGCCCGGCCAGGGCAGGCGCAGGCACCACAGCCCCAGGCCGGGCCGGTTCAGCGGCGGCGGTGGCCGTGACCGCAGAACCGCCCACGGCGATACCCGCAGCGGGCGAGGCCGCGGTGCTGCGGGTGATTCCCGGGCCGCGCGACGACTGGTTCGCTCCCGGCGCGCTGCGGCAGCTGTGCGAAGCGGTCTACCTGGTCACGCCCGCCAGCGACCGGACCGGGCTGCGGCTCGACGGCCCCGAGCTGCCGAGGGCCCGCGGGGAAGAACTGCTCAGCGAGGGCGTGGCGACCGGGGCACTGCAGGTGCCTCCGGGCGGCCGGCCGATCCTGCTGCTGGCCGACCACCCGGTGACCGGCGGCTACCCGGTCATCGCCACCGTGGTGTCCGCCGACATCGGCCTTGCTGCCCAGCTCCGGCCGGGCAGCAAGGTCCGGTTCACGCCGGCGGCTCGAGACCGCTGACCCGCAGGGCGCGTCATCGCAGGACCGTGAATGTACCTGCGTGCACGCTACAGCGTGCATTTCCGTACATCCACGCGGCGGCGTGGCGCGCCGACAAGGGCGAGCGCGGGCGGTCGGAGCAGGAGAGCTCAGCCGGAGCCGAGCGTGCGGGCGGGCGCGCCATGTAACCGGCCCGCCGGGCGGCCAGGTTGCAGGGCGGCAGCGCCCTGGCAGGCCCGGGCTGGGCTTTCGGGAGGGTAGCTCAGGCGGGGCTGAGCTCGCGGTGGGCGGCGAGCAGGTCGGCGGCGGCCACGGTGGTGAGGTCGTCCGCGCTGGCCGCGTCGCCGAGCTGGGCGACCCGCACGTCCCTGACCGCGCAGGCGCGCTCGAACAGCGACCGCGCGAACCGCCCGTTGCCCAGCTCGTCGATCTTGCCCTGGTCGCACGCCGAGCCGAAGATCTGGTCGAGCACGGGCAGGGCCTGGGCATCGAAGCGGTCCCCCGCCTGCCGCGCGATCGCCTGGGCGATGCTGGTCAGCTCCTGCGCCGAGTAGCTGGGGAACGAGATGCGCACGCTGAACCTGGAGGCGAGCCCTGGGTTGCTGCGCAGGAACCTTTCCATGTCTGCCGTGTAGCCCGCCAGCACGATCACCAGCCGGTCCCGGTCGTCCTCGGCCCGCTTGAGCAGCGTTGCCGTGGCTTCCGAGCCGAACGCGTCGCCGCCGGAATAGCCCTGGTTGTAGAGCGCGTATGCCTCGTCGATGAACAGCACGCCGCCGAGCGCCGAGTCGACCAGCTTGTTGGTCTTGATTGCGGTCGAGCCCAGGTGCTCGCCGACCAGGTCGGCGCGGTGCGCCTCCACCACGTTGGGCCGCACCAGCAGGCCGAGCGCGGCGAAGATCCGGCCGAGGATCCTGGCCACGGTGGTCTTCCCCGTGCCCGGTGGCCCGGTGAACACGAAGTGCCTGGCCGGCGGCTGGCTGGCCAGGCCGTGAGCGTCGCGCAGCCGCGCCACCCGCAGCTGCGCCGCGATCTCGTGCACCTGCCGCTTGACCGGCTCCAGGCCGATCAGCGCGTCGAGCTCGGCCAGCGCGCTCTCCAGGGTCGGCGTCTCGCTGTACCCGCGGAACCTCGTGGTCAGGTCGGCGAACGCCTGCTCGATGTCGCTGGCCCGCAGCGTCACCAGGTCCGCCGGTGTGGGCTCGGCCTCCCCGGCCATCACCCGGACGTCCCTGGCCTGGCCCGCCTTCTCCAGCAGGCTGCGCACGAACCGGCCGTTCCCCAGCTCGTCGATGATCCTCCGGCGGCCGGCATCCTCGAGCAGCCGCCACAGCACCGGCCTGGCGTCGGGGTCGAGCAGCTCGCTGCGGCGCTCGATGCCCAGGTCCGCCAGGGCCAGCAGCTCGGCGGGGGTATAGCCGGGGAACTTCACCCTGACCGCGAACCTGGACGTCAGCCCGGGGTTGCTGCCCAGGAAGTTCTCCATCTGCCGCTCGTAGCCGGCCAGGATGATGATCAGGTTGTCGCGGTCGTCCTCGGCCCTGGTGAGCAGCGCCTGCACGGCCTCGCTGCCGAACCTGTCCGCCTGCCCGTCCCCCTCGTTCACCAGGCTGTAGGCCTCGTCGATGAACAGCACCCCGCCGAGCGCGGAGTCGACCAGCTCGTTCGTCTTGATCGCGGTGGCGCCCAGGTACTCGCCGACCAGGTCGGCCCGGTGCGCTTCCACCACCGTCGGCGTGTCCAGCAGGCCGAAGGCATAGAAGATCTTGGCGACGATGCGGGCGACCGCGGTCTTGCCCGTGCCGGGCGGGCCGAGGAACACCATGTGCTGCATGGGCTTGTCGGTACCGTAACCGGCCACCGCGCGCCTGCGCGCGGCCTCGATCGAGGCGGCGATCGACCGGATCTGATCCTTGACCGCGGTCAGGCCGATCATGTTATCCAGCTCGGCCATGGCCTCGTCGACGGTGATGTCGGGCGGCCGGGACGCGGCGCGGTCGTGCGCGTCCGCCGCTGGCTGCGCCGGCGCGCCGTCCACGGCGTGCTGGGCCCGAACGGCCTCGGCCGTCCCGGCCCTGCCCCCGCCCCGGGGGCGCCCCCCGGCGGGCGGGCGCGGCCTGGCCACGGTGGCCGCGCCGCCGCGGGGCGGCCAGCCGTAGGGTGCGGCCAGCGCGGGGTCACGGGCCTGCTGGCGGGCAGACTCCCGCTCCTCCTGCGAGGCCTTGGCCACCCGCCAGCCGAGCACCACGCACGCGATCAGCCAGGCGACGCCCAGGGCGGCGAACGGCTCGCTGGCGGCCAGCCGCCAGGTGACCAGGCCGATGGGCAGCGACCAGCCCAGGGCCCAGGCGGTGGTGCGGCAGGGCACGAACCAGCGGCCGAGCGCGCCCGCGTGCGCCGCGGCCACGACCGCGAACGGGAGCAGCAGCATCAGGCCGAACCAGGAGTTCGAGCCCCTGGCGAACGCGGAGACCAGGGCCAGGCCCCAGATCGCCACCGACAGCGACGCGGCGACCCCGCGGTGCCCGGCCGAGACCGCGAACGGCGCGTAGACCAGCCCGGCGACCAGCACGATCGACAGGACCGCGGGGGAAAGGAAGACCAGCACGACGACCAGGAGAATCCTGACGGCCAGCGGGGCGGCGGAGAATGCCTGGCGAATGCGGGCGACCCCGCCCTGCACAATGCGCCAGCCGGGCAGGGAAGGGGGCCGGTCGTCTGTCCGCATTTCACTCCCTCGCACTAGAGACCTGTATAGCGCATCGCCGAGCGCATACGAAGTCGCACATTCGGATGCTGCGCAGAAAATTGGCCAGGTCTCCCGATTCAGGCATGCCGGTCTGCGCCGTGATCATGGCCATGGCACCATTGCGGCTGGAATGGCCGGCCCTGGCCGGCCCGCGGGCACGCGAGGCGGGCAGATCCTTCGGGGCCAGCCCGGCGGGCCCGCGACCCGCACCGGTACCGGCGGAGGCGCGATGGAGCGGATCACTGCGGAGCTGCTGATTCCTGGCAGCGGGGAACCTCTGCGTGACGGCGTGGTCGTCCTGGACGGCGGGCGGATCAGCTACGCGGGGCCCGCGGCCGGGGCGCCGGAGACGCCAGGGGCCATGGTGACGCGGGAGGTCACCGTCATGCCGGGGCTGTGGGACTGCCACGGGCATTTTCTCGGCGCGCGCACCTTCGACCTGGGGCAGCTGCCGCTCGAGCCGGCCGCGCTGCGGGCGGCTCGCTCGGCCAGGGACCTGCGCGCGGCGCTTGACGCGGGCGTGACCTCGGTGCGCGAGGTCGGCGGGCTCGGCATCCACCTGGCCCGCGCGGTCGCCGAGGGGGTGCTCGACGGGCCCGCGATCTACCCGGCCGGCGCGATCCTGAGCACCACGGGAGGCCATGGCGACCTGCACGCCTACCCGCTGCCGCTGCTGGACGAGTTCACCAGGCTGAGCGGGGAGCTGCGGCTCGCGGACGGGCCGGACGAGTGCACCCGCGCGGTCAGGGAGCAGCTGCGCCAGAACGCGCGCCTGATCAAGGTGTGCGCCTCGGGCGGCGTGCTCTCCGAGGTGGACCACCCGGTGCACCA
>JASHPR010000040.1 GCA_030038015.1 Streptosporangiaceae bacterium | reverse complement strand
GACTGAAACGGAGTAAATGTCGGAGGCGGGGGTCATTCTGGCGGCATGAGCGAACGGCGGGCTGCCCGTTTTGGCGGGATTGTGACCACCTCCGAGCTGAACAGGGCTGGGTATTCTGCTGGCCGGATCCGGGGGCTCGTGCGCCGAGGCGCGCTGCAGCCGGTCGGCCGCGGTTGTTACACTCGTGCGGCTTTCGCTGCGGAGGTGTCGGGGGACCCGGGCGGCGAACGAGCGTTACGGGTGGTCTCGGTTCTCGCTGTGGCCGGGCCCGGCGATGTTGGCAGCCACCACAGCGCGGCGATCATCCACGGTCTCGATCTTCTCGGCCGGGCGTCGTCCAAGGTCGTTGTGACCCGTCCGCCCGGCGGCAGTCACAAGGGCCGGCGGGCCGTGCGCGTCCACGTCGCCGCGCTGCCCGAGGGGCACGTGACGACGGTCAGGGGGGTCCGCGTCACCTCTGTGGCCAGGACCGTCGTCGATCTCGCCCGCGCTTCGGAGTTCCGGGCCGGTGTGGTCGTGGCCGACTCGGCCCTGCGCCGGAGGCAGACGTCCAAGGATGAACTGCGCGCGGTCGTCGCCGACTGCACGCGGTGGCCGAACATCCGCCGGGCGAGCGAGGTGGTCGAGTTCAGCGACGGCAAGTCGGAGTCGGCCCTCGAGTCGATCTCCCGGGTCGCTTTCCGCGATCACCGGATTCCCGCGCCTGAGCTCCAGGTCTGGGTGGGAGGGGACGACGGGTGGGAGGGGCGGGTCGACTTCCTATGGCGGCGGTACGCCACGGTCGGCGAGGCCGACGGGGCGGCGAAGTACGCGGATCCGAGCCGGGCCATGGACCAGCTACGGCGTGACGCCCGGCTGCGTGCGGCCGGGTTCCAGGTCGTGCACTTCTCCTGGGATGAGATCGTCCGGGCTCCTGGCCAGGTGGCCGCGTCGATCAGGCAGGCGTTCCGGCTGGGCGGCGCGCGTTAGCGGGAGGGCGCGGGAGGGGGCGTTAGCGGGAGGGGGCGCGTTAGCGGGCAGGGGCGCGTTAGGCGGCGCTCCGGCGCTGGGTGGTCGGCGCGGGGGACGGGCTGGACTGCACCGGGGCGGGGGCTGGACGGCAGGGGGCGGGGGCTGGACGGCACGGGGCGCGGGCCTGGGCGACGGGGAGCGTGCTCACCCGCAACTGCGGCATACTGTCGCCAATGAGCGACGGCGGACCTGCGCTGGCCCGGCCTCACCGGCGGACGTGGCTGGCTGCCGTGGCCGTGATCCTGATCGTGATCTGCCTGGTGCCGCCCGCAGGCAGCTACGCCAGGCGGTACGTGTTCGCCGAGTCGCTGCAGTTCGTGCTGTTCGCGGTCGCCGCGCCCGCGCTGCTCGCGCTCGGCGCCCCGTGGCGGACGCTCGGCCTGGCCAGGCCGGACGTGCGGGGCCTCGCGGGCCGCGTCGCCGGGCAACGGCAGCACGATCCGGGCTTCCGGCGTCGCGTCAGCGGTGCGGGCTCCCGGCGTGGCGTCAGCGATCCGGGCTCCCGGCGTCGCGTCAGCGGCTGGGGCTTCGGGCGCGGCGTCGTCGCCTTGCTGGCTTTCATCGCGGCGGCGATCGGGTGGCGGCTGCCGGTTTCCGTCGACGCTCTCGCCACGCAGCCCGGCCTCGCGGTGCTGGAGATGGTGACGCTGGCCGGTGCCGGTACGGCGCTCTGGCTCGAGCTTGTTGAGTCACCGCCGCTGCTGCCGCGGCTGTCCGGGCCGCTGCGCGCCTCCTTCGCTGCGCTGGCCATGTGGACGATCTGGATTCTCGCCTACATACTCGGGTTCTCCCAGGTCGCGTGGTTTACCGCATACCGCCATCCCGGCCTGAGCACGGCCGCCGATCAGCAGATCGCGACCGGGATCTTGTGGGCCATCCCGGCGCTGTGTTTTATTCCCGTCGTCTACGTGGCGGCGATGACCTGGCTGCGGGACACCGAAGATCCAGACGAGGGGCTCCGCGAACTGGTCCGCGCCGCCCGGCCGCAGCGAGGCCGGTGGCCGCGGCCGCCGCGTGGCTGGGACAGCCACTCGACCTGACGCTCGCGCCCGCCGATCCCGGGCCGCGGCGGTTACCCTTTGCGCCTCATTTGTGGCTTTACGTGCTCATTGCGGCGGCCTAGGCCTTTCAGAGCTCACCCAGAAGGCCGGTCGGCAGGCTGAACAACATGGACGACCGGGAAACCGGAGGACGTCACGAAGGAGGAATGATGGGCACCTGGTTCTGGCTGAACATCCCGCTCTGCGCGGTGATCTTCTCAGCCATCGTCGGCATCCCGCTGTGGATGGTGATCAAGCGGCCGGGCACCGGCGATGAGGTCGCGGTGGTGAAGGCGCGGATCGAGGCGCTTCCGCCGCACGTGGTCACCAGGGAAGAGGCCGTCCGGTGGCGGAACGCCGCGTAGCGCGGCGAGTGGGCCGGTCCTGCCCCCACGTCAGCTGCGTGGGCCTTCCCGCGCGACTCTCCGCACGTCAGATGACTGCGCGATGATGGGGAGCATGGACCGGGACCTGCTTCGCGCCGGGGTCGGCCGCATCGATGAGTCGGTGCGGGGCGTACCTGCGCCGGCGCTGCGGCAGTTCATCGCCGGGTACGCCGGGTACCGCCAGGCCGGGGTGGCCCCCGCCACGCACCGCGGGCTGCCATCCCCGCATCTCACCGTTATCTTCACCATCGACGACCCGCTGACCATCGCCGCGCACGTCGATCCGCGGCGGCAGCCAGGCAGCTACCGCAGCCTGGTCGGCGGGCTGCACGCGTCGCCGGCGCTGATCACGCATGAGGGCCGGCAGTCCGGCATCCAGCTGGCGCTCAGCCCGCTGGGTGCGAGGGCGCTGCTCGGCATGCCGGCCGCGGAACTGGCCGGCATCGACGTCGATGGCCACGACGTGCTCGGCCCGCTCGCCGAGGAGGTCTGCGAGCGCATCAGGGCCGAGGGGGACTGGCAGGGGCGGTTCGCGGTTCTTGACCGGGTACTGACGTCACGGCTCGCCGATTCCCGGCACCCGGCCGGCGCGCGGGCCAGCGACGAGGTGCGCCACGTGTGGCGCCGCCTGGTCGTGAGCGGCGGCCGGTGCACCATCGCCGGGCTGGCGGCCGAGACCGGCTGGAGCGACTGCTACCTGCGGTCGGTGTTCCACCGCGAGACCGGCCTCACCCCGAAGGCCGCTGCCAGGGTCATCCGGTTCGACCGCGCACGGCGCCGGCTCCAGCGCCAGGCCGCGTCCGGAGCGTTCCCGCTGCTCGCCGACCTGGCCGCCGACTGCGGTTACTACGACCAGGCGCACCTGGCCCGCGAGTTCCGGGACCTGGCAGGCTGCCCGCCGTCCGCCTGGCTGGCCACGGAGTTCCGAAACGTCCAAGCCAAGCCTGCCGGCGCGACGCCAGCCTTGCTGTCATGAACGACAACGGACCGCCGCCGCAGGTATGGCCCACGCTCCGGGCCCGCGACGCCCGCGGGCTGATCAGGTTCCTGGCCGATGCGCTCGGTTTCGAGGAGACGGTTGTGTACGGCGAGGGGGACCGTGTCGACCACGCGCAGCTGTCCTGGCCCGCCGGGGGCGGGGTCATGCTCGGTTCGGCACGCGAGGAGGATGTAAGCGATGCCTGGCCGCTGCGGCCCGGCACGTTCGGCGCGTACGTGGTCACCGACGACCCCGGCGGGCTGTTCGCCCGGGCCACCGCGGCCGGGGCAAAGGTGCTGCAGGAACTGCACGACACCGACTACGGCTCCAGGGGCTTCGCCGTTCTCGATCCCGAGGGCAACCGCTGGTCGTTCGGCACCTACCGGGGCGAGCCGCGCCGGGGCGGCTAGACCATCGCCATCAGGCAGCCGTCCCAGTACGCCTCGACCCTGGGCCGGCGCGTGCCGCGCAGGCCGATCTCGAGCACGTCCGGCAGCTGGCCGCCCACGGCCCGGAACCAGATCTGGACGCCTCCGGCCACGACCTCGCTGAACCCGGAGAGGCCAGCAGGGGGCTCGGTTGCCGTGTGCATCCACGCCGGGGATCCGGCGCAGCACATGCGCGGCCGTGCTGCCCACACCCACAGCCCGCCGCCTTTGCCCTGGATGAAGCTGGCCGCCTCGGTGCTCACCCTGACCAGCATGCTGTCAACGATAGATGCGGTCTTCTCGCCGGCACAGGGGGCGCGGTCGCGGTCGGTGGCGTCGCGGTTGCGCTGGCGTGCTGCAGGACATGGTGTCCGGGTCGCTGCCCGGGGTCGTGCCGGCCGGGTCGCTGCCCCGGGGTCGTGCCGGCCGGGCGGGTGCCCGGCTAGCCAGATCGGGAGGAGGCGTCCCGTTCAGGCTCGTGATCGTCGGACGTGGCCACGAGGATGACCTCCAGAGTGCGGGGGCCGTGCACGCCCTCCACGCGCGACAGCTCGATGTCGCTGGTCGCGGACGGCCCGCTGATCCAGGTGAGCGGCCGCCCGGCGTGCGGTTCCAGGCGGGCGACCGCCTCGGGCACCAGCTCGACGACCTGGCCGGCGTGCACGATGCACAGGTGGTAGTCGGGGACCAGGGTGATCGCGCGCCGGCCCTGGCCGGGCGACCCGTCCAGCACGATCGTCCCTGTGTCCGCGATCGCCACGGCCGCCCCGGTGATCACGCCGTCGACCGCGTCCAGCTCCCGCGGCGACAGGCCGTTGTCGACGATGACCTCCACGCCCGGCAGCGCGGGAAGATCCAGGCCGGGCGGCACGACGACGCGCCGCGCGCCCCGGCCGGCCAGCGCCGCCCCCGCC
>JASHPR010000481.1 GCA_030038015.1 Streptosporangiaceae bacterium | reverse complement strand
CCGTGTCGGTGTCGACGTTGTCGAACAGATCAAGCAGGCCGCCGCGCTGGAGGTAACTGGCGTATGCGCTGTCGCAGTACAGCAGGGCCCGGCCGTGCAGTGCCCGCCACTGCAGCACCGAGACCGCCAGCAGCAGCCTCTCCAGCGGAGGCAAGTGCGGTCGGCGACGTGGGCGCGGCAGCGACCACAAGGTGTAGACGCCGTCCACGTCAGCTCCCCTCATCGCTCAGGTGCGCGGCCAGCGGCCCCGTCGCGTAGACCGCGGCTGCGAACGGCGCGAGTTCCCCTCGCGACGGCCGCGCATGCGGGCCTTGGCTAGTGGCGTAGACCAGCTGCCATCCCGGCGGGACATCGACTCGGTGGCTGACCGTCGGGCTGATGTTTAAGAACATGTCCAGCGCCTCGTCGCCGGCACGGCCGGTGCGGCGGTAACCTACCAGGTTCGCGTCGGCACCGGTTCCGCCGAGCAGCCGCAGCCGGTCAACTCGCCGGGTCGTCAGCCGCATCCGCAGTCGCAGCAGGCGCCTGATCACGCCATCGAGGTCGCGTCCGGGGTCGAACTGGTGCCACGGCATCGGGACGTCATTGAACAGCGCGATCACGTCGTCGCCCAGCCATTCCCGCCACGCGCGCAGTTCCGCGGTCGTGTTGAACCCGAACTCCTTGTTCACTACCAGCTCCGAGCCGTGTTCGTGTCCGGTGAACAGCAGCGGGATGCTGCCAGGCAGCAGCCAGGACAGCGTGAGCAGCCCGGCGGCCAGCGCCGGGTCAGGTGGCGCGGTGTCGTGATCGCCGAGGCCGGCGAGGAACAGCGGGGTTCCCGCCATCACTTCGCCATTGCCCGGGGGAGCGTCGCCGGTCCGCGCATCGGCCAGCATGCGGAGATGGTGCCGCATCGAGGTCCGCAGCGTCGGCAGGTCACGGGTGAAGGGTGCCACGCAGAACACCCACGGGCCGACGAGCGCGTCGTGCGACCGGCTGGCAGTGTGGAAGCTGTACAGCTCCTCGGCGATGAACCTCAGGCGCCGCTCCTGGGGGCAAGCTGTGGCGCCCCGGACAGCTTCGTCGACAAGCGTGGCGATCCGGCCGTCACCGGCCGGATCGCCGGAGCTGAGCAGCGTGCAGAGCCGGGTTGAACGCTCGTCCCACGCTTCGGCCAGATCGCTAGCCAGTTCGAGGGCGGCCGGCGGGATGCGGGCCGCGACATCGACCCAGAAAACCCGTTCGCCGAGCACAGCGGCGCGCCAGGCGATGGACAGCGCGACGACCTGGACGGCGCGGTCGCGGCGGGTCAGCTGGGGACTCACCGTGCCGAGTTCGGGGACGATCTGGTCACCGAACCGTACACCAGCGACATCGGCCCAGGTGTAGGTGCCCGCGTCGCCGACTAGGACATCGGGGCACGCTGTGGCCGGGGTCAGGCCATCCGCGCTGCGCCACAACGAGGCGCCGGCGACTTCGGCGCGCGTGACAGCGCGCGCGCTCGGCGGGAGAGCGAACCTTCCCCTCACGGCCGGGCCGACGCCGGGCACCTTGTCCGGCGAGCCCGATGCAGCGTGGCCGTGGCCGACGGGGCGTAGCGGCGTGCCGGGCGGCAGGTCCCACCAGTAGGTAATCTCCGGGAAGCGGCCGATAAGAGGGCTGTCCAGCGCCAGCGTTGCAGCCGGGACGATGGAGCCGCACCGGATGCCGGCCATGGCACACGCCTGCACCAGCGCACGATACTGGGTGGTCGGGTCCAGGTCGGGCAGCAGCGGGTCGGCCAGCGAGGGGTCGACCGCGAACGGATCCGCGACCGCAAACGGGGACCCGCGAGTGCCTTTCCGGTTCGCGCGCCCGATGGTGCCCGTCGGCAGGGTCAGCAGCACGGTCACGCCGAGGCGGCTCAGATGCGGCAGGAAAGCTAGCTGGCTGAGGGCTGTTCCGATGCGCCCGTCGAGGGCGGCGCCAGTGCGCAGGAAGCTGAGGTAGACGACATCGGTCTGGTCGATCGGACGGTTCGCCGGCATCGTCTCACCCGCGCGACCGGCGCGGGAGGCGACCAGACCACAGATCAGATCACGGTAGAAGGCGTACGGATTGCCAACGTCGACCAGGTCGGTTCCGGTGCCGTGCACTGCGACGAACCGCGGGACGCGGTAGCCGATCCCGCCCCGGTCCGGGTCTTGTTCGTGCTGACGCAGCGCATCAAGTACCCGCTCGATGCTGTCGGTGCACATTCGGCCGGCGTCAGACGGGTAAGGGCTTGACCAGCAGGCGGGCAGAGTAGTCCACGCGGTGCAGGAACGGCCGCGGTCGCAGGCCTGCCAGGTATTCGTCCGCGGCCTTGCCGGCGCCGCGCCAGTGACCGTAGTCGTCGATGATCAGCACGCCGCCCGGGACAAGTCTCGGGTAGAGGTGCTCGAGTTCGTGCCGGGTCGAGACGTACCAGTCGGTGTCGAGCCGCAGCACCGCGATCCGGTCCGGTGCCGTCATGGGAACGGTCCGCTCGATCGGGCCCTCGACGAAGCGCAGGCGCGTGCCGGGGTAACCCGTGCTGGCAAGGTTGGCGCGCACGTCCGCCATCGATGCTGCCGCCCAGGTCGAGCTTTCGTCGCTAATACGTCGCCTCTCGAACTCCAGGTGAGCGGGCACGCCGTCGTATCCCACATCTTCGGGCCCGGGTCGGGTCATGCCTGCGAACGTGTCGTAAAGCCATAGCGTCCGGTCGTCACAGCCGCGGGCGAGTAGCGTGCGCGCGACCGCCATCATCGATCCGCCGCGCCAGACGCCGCACTCGACGAAGTCACCAGCAATATCGCTGGCGAGGACGTGTTCGACAGATCGGATGAGCGCATGGATCCGCTCCGGGCTCGTGACCGTGTAACGCCACACGGCCTGAATGGTCGCGACGTCCTCCGGCAAGAAGTCTGCGTAGCGCGGATCGTGCTCCGGAAACTGGCCGATAACAAGATCATCGTCCCCGAAACCCGCGAAAATCTCATTGCCTGGCGATTCCGCCATGCACCAACTCCTCTGTATGCACCGCCGTTACGGCCCTGACGACATTGTGCACACGCACTTCTTGCCGACGGCAGCGATCCAGGTCGGCACTCATGGGTCTCGGCCGACGCCGCCAAGCTGGCCGCGCAGCTGCTGGCCTCGCCGCCGAGATCGACCAGTACCTCGCCGCGGTTCGTGCACTCCTCGCGTGCGGCGCGGCGGGCGCGGAACTCGGCGATCGCACGGCGGTGTTCGGCTTGGGCGGCGAGCTGGCGTACCCAGGCGGCGACGGCGGGGCTGATGGGGACCGCCGACTGCATGGCGCGGCTGGCCGGGGATCTCTCACGTTAAAGAGGACGGCAAGATTCCTGGCCCGCCCACGGCGCCCAGGCAGCAACATCGTCAAAGAGCAC
Source organism: Streptosporangiaceae bacterium (assembly GCA_030038015.1). Taxonomy (GTDB): domain Bacteria; phylum Actinomycetota; class Actinomycetes; order Streptosporangiales; family Streptosporangiaceae; genus JASHPR01. The sequence continues at coordinate 1,053 of JASHPR010000481.1, read as the reverse complement.
GGCCGGACATCCGGCAGTGACGCTCGGGAAGTCAGGCCGTCAATAACGCGGGTCCAGGTCTGACGCGGGTCAAGGTGTTGAAGAGCGGTCCTGACTGCGGCTGTGTCCCGCCGGGCGGCACACGCGCGGTCATGCTCCCACGTAGCCTGATCACTGTGATCGTCTTCATCTCCTCGGTGCGACATGGGCTGGAGGATGAGCGTGACTACCTCCCGGCCCTGCTGAAGGCCAGCGGTCATCAGCCGCGGCGCTTTGAGGACTTCTCGGCCCAGCCCGTTCCCAGCCGGGACGCATGCCTGGCCGGCGTGGAGGCGGCCGAGGTGTACCTGCTTCTGCTTGGGCAGCACTACGGCGAGCCGCTCCCGGACACCGGCAAGGCGCCGACAGAGGAAGAGTTCACCGTGGCCAAGCGCCGCGGGATGCCGGTCCTGGTCTTCCGCAAGGCCGGCGACGCCGCGGACGAGCGCCAGCGGGACTTCATCGCGCGGGTGGGCGAGTATCAGCGAGGGCGGTTCTGGAAGGAATTCCGCGACAACGGTGAGCTCGCGGTGGCGGTGCTGGATGGTTTGCGGGAAGTGGCCGAAGAGGCCGCGCCGCTGCGCTGGGAGCCGGTGGAGCCCGAGCCTGTCGTGCGCTGGCTGACAGACCGTCCCGGTCTGGCGGGCGGCGCGGCGGGTTATATCCCCGTGCTGGAGGTTCACCTCGCGGCGGTCACGGACCGCCCGGTGCTGCCCGTCAGCGCGCTGGAGCCGCTCGCATCCCGCCTTGGCCGGGCCGGACGGGACGCTGGGTTGTTCACCGAGGCCGCAAGTGTAGACCTCGGCTCCGACACCGGCAGTGCGTGGGCTAGAAGCTGGGGTGTGGGACACGAATGTAGGTGACTGGCGGGTAGCTTCTGCTGGCCTGTGCTGTCTGAGTGTGCTGGTTTCTCAGATGCCTGGTTCAGGCGGCCGGTGTCTGGTTGTGAGGCCGCTTCCAGATGTGCTCCCATCGGTTGCTGGCGTCTTGGCATCTGAGGGTGAGGATGCCGGTGGCGCCGGGTTCGGTCCAGCG
>JASHPR010000480.1 GCA_030038015.1 Streptosporangiaceae bacterium | reverse complement strand
GTGCCGCGGGCCCCCGATGGCCGGACGGCGCGCCTGAGCCGGACTGTCGGCGGCTGGCCCTACGGTGATCACGTGACCACCTGGGAGCCGACCGCGCCGATCCCCGCCGACCTTCGCAGCACCGCCTTCGTGGTCGTCGACGTGGAGACCACGGGATGGCTGCCCGAGCAGGCCGGCATCACCGAGATCGCCGCGGTCAGGATCGGCCGGGGCCGCCCGCCCGCGGAGTTCTCGGCGCTGGTCAACCCGGGCAGCGCGATACCCGCGGACATCGTCGCCCTCACCGGCATCACCGATGCCATGGTCAGCCAGGCGCCGCCGATCGGCGCGGTGCTGCCCGGCTTCCTCGCCTTCGCCAGCGGCTGCGTGCTGACCGCGCACAACGCGCCCTTCGACGTTGGGTTCCTCGCCGCCGCGTGCGGACGCTGCCGCATCACCTGGCCGGACTTCCAGGTCCTGGACACCGCCGCGCTCGCCCGGCTGGTGCTCGGTGAGGCCGAGGTGCCGGACTGCAAGCTGGCCACGCTCGCGAGCTTCTTCGGCGCCACGACCCGGCCGTGCCATCGCGCCCTTGCCGACGCCCGGGCGACGGCGGACGTGCTGCGGGGCCTGCTCGCCAGGCTGGCCCGCACGGGCGTGCGCACGCTCGCGGAGATCGGCGCCTGACCCCGGCCCCGGCCGGCGCCAGGAGGGACGCAGCGCCGGAGGGAGGCAGTGCCAGGAGGGGCACAGCGGCGGGGGGTAGGCTACTGCGGCAGCCGGCGGCCGGACGGCGCCGGGCGGCCGAGGAGGCGGCAATGGTCACAGCTATCGTCCTGGTGAAGGCGGACGTCGCGCGCATTCCCGAGACGGCCGAGGCGATTGCCCGGATACCGGCGGTATCCGAGGTCTACTCGGTGACCGGCGAGTTCGACCTCGTGGCCATGGTGAGGGTCCGCGAGCACGACGAACTCGCCGACGTCATCCCCGGCACCCTGAACCGGATCCCAGGGGTCACCCACACGGAGACGCACATCGCGTTCCGCGCCTACTCGCGCCACGACCTCGAGGCGGCGTTCGCGATCGGCTACGCCGAGCCCGACTGAGCCCGCAGCCGCTGGCTGGCCTCCACCCACCGGCCGAGCAGTTCCAGCGCCGCACCGGAATCCAGCGCGGCCGCCGCCCTCGCGTACCCGTCCGCCAGGGCAGGCTGCAGCCGGCCGGCGCCGGCCACGCCAGCCTCGGCGGCCAGCGCGGCCGCGGCGTTGAGGAGCACGGTCTCCCGCACCGGCCCTGGCTCGCCGCCGAGCACCGCGCGGGCCACCCCCGCGTTGTGCGCGGGGTCGCCGCCGCGCAGGTCCTCCGGCACGGACCTGCCGATCCCCAGCACGGCGGGGTCGAACGAGGTCTGGCTCACCGTGCCGCCGTGCACTACCCACACGGTCGACGGGCCGGTGGTGGTGAGCTCGTCGAGCCCGTCATCGCCATGGAACACGAGCGCCGAGCTGCCCCGCCCGGCCAGCACGCCCGCGATCACCCCGCCCATCCGGGGGTCGGCCACCCCGACCGCCTGGGCGCCCGGCCGGGCCGGGTTCGCCACCGGCCCGAGGAAGTTGAACACGGTCGGCACGCCGAGCTCCCGCCGCGGCACCGCGGTATGGCGCAGGGCCGGGTGGTAGAGCGCCGCGAACAGGAACACCACCCCGGTCTCCGCCATCAGCCGCTCGGTCGCCGCGGGGGGCAGGTCGATCGCCACCCCGAGCGCCTCCAGCAGGTCCGCGGCACCGCACGCCGATGAGGCGGCCCGGTTGCCGTGCTTTGCCATCCTGGCGCCGGCCGCCGCCGCGACGATCGTGCCCATGGTCGAGATGTTGACCGTGCGCGCGCCGTCGCCGCCGGTGCCGACCAGGTCGGTGGCCGGGCCGGGGATGCTGACCGGCGCCGCGTGGGCGAGCATGGCCTCGGCCAGGCCGGTGAGCTCCCCGGCGGTTTCGCCCTTCATCCGCAGCGCGACGCCGAACCCGGCGATCTGGGCGGCCGTTGCCGCCCCCTCCATGATCTCGTTCATCGCCCAGGAGGCCTCGTCGGCGGTGAGGGTCTCCCCCTTCACCAGCGCGCCGATCAGCGCGGGCCAGGCGGTGCGGGAATCCATGCGCCCGAGCCCCCTCAGGTCGCGGAGACGGTGCTGGCCTGCGGAGGGGCGCTCCCGGCCGGCTCCCCCGTCCCGCCGGCGGCGCGCTGGCGCATCAGGCCGGCCAGGGCATGCGCCAGCGCCGCCGGGTCGATCGGGTGGCTGACCACGGCGTCGGCCAGGGACCAGGTGGCGAGCCAGCCGTCGTCGGGCCTGCCGATGATGAGCAGCACCGGCGGGCAATGGTAGATCTCGTCCTTGGCCTGGCGGCAGACGCCCATGCCGCCGGCGGGCTGCGCCTCGCCGTCGAGCACCATGACGTCGGCACCGCCAGCGTCGAGCAGCCGGATCAGCGCGGCGTGCGTGGCCACCTCGGTCACCTCGGCCTCCGGCACGTCGGGGGCGGGCCGGCGCCCGATCGCGAGCCGGATCCTGGCCCGCGTGTCAGCGTCATGGCTGTATACAACGACCTTCATGGAACTGGATGCTACCGACCCGGGGGGGTCGGCCGCGCACCGCCTACGCGGTGTCGTAATAATGGCCCCGTGGCCACAGCGACGACCGAAGTAACTCCCCGGACGCCAGCCAGCAGACCGAACCTGGTCAGCGTGGGGACAATCGTCTGGCTGTCCTCCGAGCTGATGTTCTTCGCGGCGCTGTTCGCGATGTACTTCACGGTCCGCTCGGTGGACAAGGGGTTTGGCGAGCGCTGGCCCCCGGTGAAGCTCGACATCCCGCTCGCCACCGCCAACACCCTGGTGCTGCTGGCCTCCAGCGTGACCTGCCAGATGGGGGTCTTCGCGATCGAGCGCGGCCAGGTCAGGCGCGCGGCCAGCATCTTCAACCCGGCCCGCTGGGGCCTGCGCGAGTGGTACGTGCTGACCTTCCTGATGGGCCTGTACTTCGACTGCGGCCAGGGGTACGAGTACCTCTTCGACCTGATCCGCAGGCAGCACCTGACCCTGTCGTCCAGCAACTACGGTTCCGTCTTCTACCTCACCACCGGGTTCCACGGCCTGCACGTGGCCGGCGGCCTGGTAGCGTTCCTCTTCCTGCTTGGCAGGACCTTCGCGGCCAAGAAGGTCACCCACGAGCAGCAGGTCAGCGCCATCGTCGTCTCGTACTACTGGCACTTCGTCGACGTGGTGTGGATCGGCCTGTTCTTCACCATTTACATCATCCACTGACCGGAGACTTGGGGACCGCAGTGAGCTGGATCACCGCACGGCGGAGACGGCCGGCTGCTGGCTATGCCGTCATCCTGCTCGGGCTGATCCTGGTAGGCGCGATCTATGCGACCATCACCGGGACCGGCGACTCGGCCGCCTCCACGACGCCCACCGCGTCGCAGGCGCAGATCGCGGCGGGGCGGCAGATCTTCCTGCAGACCTGTGCCACCTGCCACGGCCTCGAGGCCCAGGGCACCGCGGTCGCGCCGAGCCTGATCGGCGTCGGCTCGGCCGCCGTCGACTTCCAGGTGAGCACCGGCCGCATGCCGGCCAAGGAGCTGACCTCCGAGAACGGCCGCAAGCCGCCGGAGCTCAACGCCAAGCAGACCCGCGACGTGGCCGAGTACATCGGGTCCCTGGCCGGCGGCCCGGCGATCCCCACCCCGGCCGAGGTGAGCACGTCCGGAGCCAACGTGGGGCTCGGCGAGGAGCTGTTCATCGCCGACTGCGCCCAGTGCCACAACTTCGTCGGCGCTGGCGGCGCGCTGACCGACGGCAAGTACGCGCCGGCGCTGACCGCGTCGACGCCGACCCAGATCTACGAGGCCATGCTGACCGGCCCGGAGGCCATGCCGGTGTTCAACAACACCACGATCACCCCGGCCGAGAAGCGCGACATTATCGCCTACGTCATCGACACCCGGGTCACGCCGAACCCGGGCGGCTTCAGCCTGGGCCGCGTGGGCCCGATTACCGAGGGCTTGTTCGCGTTCCTCGGCCTGCTGTTCTTCATGGTGCTGGCCGCGATGTGGATAACCGCGAAGCATAGGAAGACCGCTGATGAGTGACCCAAGCGCCCCTGACGCCGCGTCAGGGCTGCCCGGCGAGCCGACCGAAGCAGCCCCCGGGCGGCACCGCGTCATCGGCACGCCGCCGCCCGCCCGGGCCCGGATGATGCTCGGCGAGCGGGCCGGCGACGGCGCCGCGGGCGACGGCACGCTGCCCGCGCCCAGGGAGCTGCCGGCCGACCCGCCGAATCCCCGCCGCGCGCGGCAGGCGGAACGTCTCGTCGCCGCGCTGTTCATCCTGTCGGCACTGGCCAGCATCGGGTTCATCGCGGCCTACGTGGGGCTGGAGGTGCACTCGGTCGACGCCACGCTGCGGTCCAACCTGGCACTGGGCTTCTCGATGGGGGTGGCGTTCCTCGCCATGGCGGTCGGTTTCACGATCTGGGTCCGGAACATCATGCCCCCGGTGGAGCTCACCGAGGAGCGGCACCCGCTGGCCTCCACGCCGGAGGACCGGGCGGCGTTCAAGCAGACCTTCACCGAGGGCGCGGAGACCAGCCAGTTCACCAAGCGGCCGCTGCTGCGGCGCACCCTGATCGCCGCGACCTTGCCGCTGGCGGCCGCACCGATCGTGCTGCTGCGCGACATGGGCCCGCTGCCTGGCACCTACCTGCGGCACACGGTCTGGCGCAAGGGCATGCGGCTGCTCACCTACGGGGCCAACACGCCGATCTCGCCCGCCGAGTTCAGCTCCCCCGGCGAGATGATCACCGTGGTCCCGGACGGTTACCAGGACGACCCGGACGCGCTGGCCCTCGCCACCACGATCATCATCAAGTTCCAGCCGGGCGTGCTGCAGCCGCCGACGGTGATGAACTGGACGGTCGACAACATCGTGGCCTACTCGAAGATCTGCACGCACGTCGGCTGCCCGGTGGCGCTGTACGAGCAGACCACGCACAAGATCCTCTGCCCGTGCCACCAGTCAACGTTCGACGCGCCGCGCGGCGCGCAGGTGCTCTTCGGGCCGGCGCCGCGGCCGCTGCCCCAGCTGCCCCTCACCACCGACGCGCAGGGTTACCTGGTCGCGGCGAGCGATTTCCACGAGCCGGTCGGCCCGAGTTTCTGGGAGCGCGGATGAGCGTCGAGCGGGCCCTCGAAGGCACCGGCAACTGGCTGGACGACCGGTTCCGCGGCGCCCGGGGTACCCGGGTGCTGCTGCGCAAAGTCTTCCCCGACCACTGGACGTTCCTGCTCGGCGAGATCGCCCTGTACTCGTTCATCATCCTGCTGCTGACCGGCACGTTCCTGACGCTGTTCTTCCAGCCCAGCATGACCGAGGTCGTCTACCACGGCTCCTACACCCACCTTGACGGCGTCCGGATGAGCGAGGCGTACGCCTCCACGCTCAACATCAGCTTCGACGTCCGCGGCGGCCTGCTGATGCGCCAGATCCACCACTGGGCCGCGGACCTGTTCATGGCCGCGATCTTCGCGCACATGCTGCGGATCTTCTTCACCGGCGCCTACCGCAAGCCGCGCGAGGTCAACTGGCTGATCGGGATCGTGATGCTTACCCTCGGCATGCTGGAGGGGCTGTTCGGTTACTCGCTGCCCGACGACCTGCTGTCCGGCACCGGGCTGCGGATCCTCGAGGGCGTGCTGCTCTCTATCCCCGTGGTCGGCACCTACCTGACGTTCTTCCTGTTCGGCGGGCCGTTCCCGGGCAACGACATCGTCCCGCGGCTGTACATCTTGCATGTGCTGCTGATCCCGGGCCTGTTCCTGGCGCTGATCACCGCGCACCTGTTCATCATGGTCCACCAGAAGCACACCCAGATGCCGGGCAAGGGCCGCACGAACACCAACGTGGTCGGCGCGCCCGCGTACCCGTACTTCATGATCAAGACCGGGGCGTTCTTCTTCTTCACGTTCGCTGCTGTGGCGCTCGCGGCCACGTTCGTCCAGGTCAACCCGATCTGGCTGTACGGCCCGTACACCCCGGTGGGGATCTCGTCAGGCTCGCAGCCCGACTTCTACATGTGGTTCCTCGAGGGCGCGCTCCGGGCCTGGCCGAGCTGGACCTGGGACCTGGCCGGCCACACCGTGGCCTGGAACGTGTTCATCCCCGCCCTGGTGCCGCTCGGCCTCGTCTTCACGGGCCTCGCCGTGTGGCCGTTCGTCGAGCGCTGGATCACCGGCGACAACCGTGAGCACCACGTCAACGACCGGCCGCGCAACGCTCCGACCCGCACCGCGATCGGCATGGCCGGGATCACCTTCTACGGGGTGCTGTGGCTGGAGGGCGGCAACGACGTCATCGCCGACCACCTGGACATCTCGCTGTACCTGACCACGGAGATCGCCAGATACGCGATGTTCCTCGGCCCGGTCATCGCCTACATCGTGACCAAGCGGATCTGCCTGGGCCTGCAGCGCAAGGACCTGCACCTGGCGCAGCACGGCGTGGAGACCGGGATCATCCGGCAGCTGCCGACCGGCGAGTTCATCGAGGTGACCAGGCCGCTCAACGACGAGGAGGTCGCCGCGCTGGCCATTGAGCAGCGGGAACGGCCGATGCTGCCGGCGGGCGCCGGCGCGGAAGAGGCCGAGGTTCCCCCGCCCGGGCTGCGCGGCGGCCTGGGCAAGCTGCGGCTGCGGCTGAACAAGGTGGTCACCGAGTCGGTGCCGCTGGACGTCCACGGCAACGGCTACGGCGGCAATGGGCACGGCAACGGCCACGCGGCCGGGCATGCCGCGATCCCGTCCGGCGAGCAGGAGCAGCCCGAGGGCACCCCAGGCGAGCGCGGGGAGGGCCCGGCCGGTTCCTGAGCGAGGCGCCGCCCCGCGGGCGCCGCCGGCGTCAGCCTGGGCGGCCGCTGCGTTCGCCGGGCCACAGCGGCCCGGGCACCTCAAGGCCCAGGTCCGCTCCCCAGGAGTTGCGGTAGGCGACCTCCTGCACCGGGCGCCGCCCGGCAACGCCCCACCGCCCCTTCGGGTAGCCGAACGAGACGCAGCATGCCATGGACCAGCCGTGGCCGGCGGGCACGCCGAGAATCTCCAGCGCCTCGGCCCCGTGGAAGGCACCGAGGACGGTCGTCAGCGCGCTGCCGACGCCCTCGGCCCTGGCGGCCAGCTGGGCACTCCACACCGCGGGGTAGATGGAGCCGCCGGAAGGGTCGCCCCGGGAGAACGCCAGCAGGAACAGCGGCACCTCCTCGAAGTGATCGGCGAGATGCTGCGCCGACGCGACCATCCGCAGCGTGGCCGCGCTGCCCGGCTCCCCGGGCGCTTCCCGTGCCCGCTCGACCCGCTCCCGGTAGACCGTCGCCCAGAGCTGGCCGATGCTGTCCCGGTACAGCGGGCCCAGCCGGTCCTTGACGGCCGGGTCATCCACCAGGATGAACCGCCAGCCCTGCATGTTGCCGCCGCTCGGCGCGCGGATCGCCGCGTCCAGGATGCGCGCCTGGACCGGGTAAGGGATGGGGTCGGGCCGGACCCGCCGCATCGCCCGCGTCGTGTAGAGCGCCTCGTAAACGTTCATCTGCCGCCTTCCTCGGCGCGTGGCCAGCCGGGCCGCCTGCCGCGGCCCGGCACGGCGGCGTCAGTGCGCGTAGTGCCCGCGGTAGTACTCGAACACGAAGCCGATCGTGGCGAGCACGACCAGTAGCATGCCGATCAGGAACAGCCACCAGCCGAGGGCCACGCCGATCGCGGCGGTGGCGGCGGCAAGGGCCAGGAACAGCGGCCACCAGCTGTGCGGGCTGAAGAACCCGAGTTCCCCGGTTCCCTCGTAGATCTCGCCGTCCGGCTCGTCCTCGGGCCGCGGCGGCAGCCGCCGGCCGGTAAACAGCACGTAGAAACCGATCAGGAAGGCAAGCCCGACGGCGATGGCCAGCGCGGTCGACCCGGTGGGGTCATGCGAGAAGTGCCAGTAGACGTAGTCAACGGCGCCGAAGAACAGGGCGCAGCCCAGGAACAGGTAACCCTCGACCTTCACGTGGCACCCCTACTCGGAACGATCGCTGCTGGACGCGCCGACCGGGATCCGCTCGTGATGGTCGCGGCCGGTCCTGATGGTCGGGTAGTGCAGGTCGAACGCGGGCCGCTCGGACCTGATCCGCGGGATCGAGGTGAAGTTGTGCCGCGGCGGCGGGCAGGACGTCGCCCACTCCAGCGAGTTGGCGAAGCCCCACGGGTCGTCCGCGGTCACCCGCTCCCCGTGCTTCCAGGTCTTGTAGATGTTGTAGAAGAAGATGAAGTTCGACGCGCCGAGGATGAACGCGCCGACCGACGAGATGTCGTTCAGCGTGGTCGCCAGGTGCGGCAGGAACGGGTAGTTCGCCACCCGGCGCGGCATGCCCATCAGGCCGAGCCAGTGCTGCACCAGGAACGTCATGTTGAACCCGATGAACACCGACCAGAAGTGCCACTTGCCGAGCGTGTTGTCCAGCATCTTCCCGGTCCACTTCGGCCACCAGAAGTAGAACCCGCCGAACATGCAGAACACCACGGTGCCGAACAGCACGTAGTGGAAGTGGGCGACCACGAAGTAGCTGTCGCTGACCGCGAAGTCCAGCGGCGGGGAGGCCAGGATGACCCCGGTGAGCCCGCCGAACAGGAAGACCACCAGGAAGCCGAGGATGAAGATCATCGCGGGCTCGAACGTGAGCTGGCCGCGCCAGATCGAGCCGACCCAGTTGAAGAACTTGATCCCGGTGGGCACCGCGATCAGGAAGGTCATGAACGAGAAGAACGGCAGCAGCACCGCGCCGGTGGTGAACATGTGGTGCGCCCACACGGTCATGGACAGCCCGGCGATGCCGATCGTCGCGCCGACCATGCCCTTGTAGCCGAACAGCGGCTTGCGGGCGAACACCGGCAGCACCTCGGTGGCGATGCCGAAGAACGGCAGCGCCACGATGTACACCTCGGGGTGGCCGAAGAACCAGAACAGGTGCTGCCACAGGATCGCGCCGCCGCTGTTCGCGCTGAACACCTGCGCGCCGAGCTTGCGGTCGATCTCCAGCACCAGCAGCGCGGCGGCGAGCACCGGGAACGCGAGCAGCACCAGCATGCTGGTCACCAGGATGTTCCAGGTGAAGATCGGCATCCGGAACATGGTCATGCCCGGCGCGCGCATGCAGAAGATCGTGGTGACGAAGTTGACGCCGGACAGGATCGTGCCGAACCCGGACAGCACCAGGCCCATGATCCACATGTCCCCGCCGACCCCCGGCGAGTACAGCGAACTGGTCAGCGGCGAGTAGGCGTACCAGCCGAACGCCGCCGCGCCGCCGGGGGCGATGAAGCTGGCCAGCAGGATCAGGCCGCCGAACGCGAAGGCATAGTAGCTGAACAGGTTCAGCCGGGGGAACGCGACGTCCGGCGAGCCGATCTGCAGCGGCATGATCTCGTTGGCGAACCCGACGAACAGCGGCGTGGCGAACAGCAGCAGCATGATCGTGCCGTGCATGGTGAACAGCTCGTTGTACACCTGGTCGGACACCAGGTGGTTGTCCGGCGCCATCAGCTGGGCCCGCATGATCATGGCCATGAGCCCGCCGGCCAGGAAGAAGAAGAACGAGGTGATCAGGTACAGGTGACCGATGATCTTGTGATCGGTGGACGACAGCCACTCCGCCAGGATGTTGCCCTTGCGGTAGGTGACCGGCGGGGCCAACGGGGCCGCGGCGGGGCTCGGCTGCTGGATGGTGGTCACTGAACACCCCCGGATGCGGTCTGCAGCGCCTGCTGGGACGTGATCCACGTACGGAACTGGGCCGCCGGCACGATCTCCACCCGGAACAGCATCCGGCTGTGGTAAAGCCCGCACAGCTCGCTGCAGTGCCCGATTCCGGAGTAGGCGGCGGTCGGCGTCACCTCGAAGTGGTTCGGGTGATCGGGAATCACGTCCCGCTTGAACTCGAACGGCACGATCCAGAACGAATGGATGACGTCCGTCGAGGTGAGGTTGAACCGGACGGTCTCCCCGATCGGGATCTCCAGCAGCGGAAGCTGATTCTCGTTGCCGGGCGTGTCGCCGTTCCACATCTCGCCGATCTCGGTGACATCGCCGTACTCCGAGCGCGGCACCTTGTACTGCGGGTACTGGAACTCCCAGCTCCACTGGAACCCGGTCACGTTGATGACCACGTCGGGATGGGGCGGGAGCGCGTCGATGTAGTTCTCATCCCGCGCCGTGAAATAGAACAGGATGCCCACCATGACGAACGGCACGACCGTGTACAGGATCTCGATCGGCAGGTTGTAGCGGACCTGGTAGGGAACCCGGTCCCCGCGCTTGCGGAAGAAGATCACCGCGGCGATGATCGCCCCCCACACCACGATGCCGACGCACCACGCGGCGATCCAGGACCCCTGCCACAGGGTCAGCGCCACCTTCCCCTGCTTGGTGACCGGCGGCAGCATGCCCATCCGGGTGAACGCGTTGGACTGGCAGCCGGCCGTGGCGACCAGCACGGCCGCAGCGAGGGCGGCGCGCGGCGCCCAGCGCCGGGCCAGGCGAACCCGCCCTTGCCGCGGTGGGATGCTCCGCAGCTCGGAACTCCGCGGCTCCGGGCTGCTCGGAGCACTGCGTCTGAGACTCACGTATGCCCTTCCCGGCGGGGGGTTGCTCCGGCTCCGAAGGGCCGGCAGCTGCTCGTCCTACAGCTTGTCGTGGAAACAGTACCGCGCAGCCCTGCGGCGCCTCCGGGTACCCCCGAGGAACCAGGCCGGGCGCCGGGCCCGCGCTTACGCCGGCCCGCGCTGGCGGCGCCGCGGGCGGCTGCGAGACACTGTGCGTGCACCCATCACGGTGCGTGCACCCATCAAGGCCCGAGCAGGAGGTCGACGGCGTGACCCCTCCGCAGTCCCGCGCCGCTAAGCACCCAGCCGCGAAGCCCCTGGCCGGATCGCCCCCGGCGGCCGAGCCCGGGCCTCCGGAGCCGGCGCTGACCATCGACGCCCTGGGCAGGAAATGCCCGATCCCGATCATCATGCTCGCCGAGCGGATCCGGGAGGTGCCGGTCGGCCAGCTCGTCGCCGTGCTGGCCGACGACCCGGCGGCGCAGACCGACGTGCCCGCGTGGTGCATGCTCAAGTCCCAGGAGTTCGTGACGGCGACGGAGCTGGACGGGCCGGGCTGGTCCTTCCTGGTCCGGCGCAGCTACTGAACCCTTTTCATCCGCCGATCCCGCGCCGGGAGTACGCGGGCAGTCATGGGAGGATGAAAAGGGGGTTCGCTGATCAGCCGCCGTCGTCGATCGCCTGGAACCGGTTGGCGAACCTCGGGTCAGACTCCCACCACGGCCGGTCTTCCGGCGCGTCCGGCGCACCCTGGCCAGCCCCGCCCTGACCGCCGTCCACGGCCGCGGCGGGCGGCACCGCCGCTGCCGCCCGTTCGGCGCGCGCGGCGTCCCTGGCGTCCAGCTCGGCGTCGATCACCTTGGCGTCGGCCTCGTCCTCCCTGATCATCTGGATCAGCTGGGCGGCGAAGAACGGCAGCCCGACGACGTCGCCGAGGATCCACAGCGTGCCGCCGCCGAGCACCTGGCTGGTCGGCAGGCTGGGCCCCCACGGGTAGGCCACCGCGTGGTAGTAGGGGCCGGCGATCAGGTTCACGTCGGCGATGACAGCCAGCCCGAGCACGGCGTCGCCGACCACCTCCGCGCCCGTTATCCAGAGCGACACCAGGTACGGGTAGGCCTTGGGCACCGGGTCCACCCGCAGCAGCGTCCAGAAGAAGGCAAAGCCGGGGATCATCAGCGCCAGGTGGGTCAGCTCCCGCACCGCCACGCTGTGGAACCCGGCCACGTACCAGGAGGTGAAATACAGCACGAACGGGGTGATCACCAGGGCCAGCGTGGTGATCGCCGGGAAGGTCAGCACCTTCGCCGCCCGGCTGCGGATCGCGGCGTCGACCCGCTGGCCCACCCTGGGCAGCGACTCGATCACCAGGGTCAGCGGCCTGCCCAGGGCGAAGAAGAGCGGTATCAGCAGCAGCAGCAGGATCGTCTGCACCGCGCGCACATAGAACAGGACGCCCGAGTAAACCCCCACCCAGGACATCGTCGCGATCACCCAGAAGCCCAGGCCGAGACCGCAGAACGTCACGATCCGGCCCGCCGGCCAGGGCCGCCCCGGCCCGCGCATCCGGCGTACTCGTCGCACCCCGGCGAGGTAGAGGCCGCCGAGCAGCAGCACGAACGCGACCGCCCACGGGTCGAAGGTCCACTCGGTGAACGCTCGGGCCACGGTCAGCTGCGGTGGCCCGTGGTACCCGGAGGCTAGCGCGACGCTGAGCACATTCGTCCGACCCATGACCGCCACGCTACCGCGCTGCCGCAGGCGTTCTGCGGGCTGCTCCCGCCCTTTTACTACATCGGGTAGTTCAGGTGGTCAGGCCAGGTGCGCGGCAAGCTCCTCGGCAGCCTCAGGCCCGTACACGGCGCCGAGCCGCTCGGCCGCCGGCCCCGGCTTGAGCTCGTAATCCTGCGGCCCGACCGCTTCCAGCGCATGCACGGCCATCAGGTTGCCGAACTGCGCGGCGCGCTCCAGGCTCAGCCCCCAGGCGACCGCGGCGAGGAAGCCGGCCCGGAACGCGTCGCCGGCACCGGTCGGCTCGACCGGCGCAACCCCGGTGACCGGCCCGACCAGGATCGGCGGCTCGCCGGCCCGGTCCACCCTTGCTCCGGCCGCGCCGAGCGTCGTGACCCGGACGCCGACCCGCGCGGTCACCTCGTCGGCGGTCCAGCCGGACTTGCGCTCGGTCAGCGTAGACTCGTACTCGTTGCAGAACAGGTAGGCCGCCCCGTCCACCAGCTCGCGCACCTGCTCGCCGTCCATGCGGGCGAGCTGCCACGAGGTGTCGGCGGCGAACGCGATCTGGTGCTCCCGGCACTGCTTGGTGAAGTTGCGCATCGCGTCGGGGTCGCTCGCGCCGATCAGCACCAGGTCGACCGAGCCCGCCAGCTCGCCGAGGTCGATGTTCTGGTCCTCGGTCATGGCCCCGGCGTAGAACGAGGCGAAGTGGTTCAGGTCGGCGTCGGTGGTGCTGATGAACCGCCCGGTGTGGTGCACCGCCGACTCCCTGACCGTGGAGGTGTCCACGCCGTGCGCCTCCAGCCACGCGCGGTATTCGCCGAAGTCGGCGCCTACGCTCCCGACCAGCAGCGGTCGGAGCCCGAGGCACCCCATGCCGAACGCGATGTTGGCCGCGACCCCGCCGTAGCGGATCTGCAGGGAATCGACCAGGAAGGACAGCGCGATCTTGTCCAGCTTGTCCGGGATGAGCTGGTCGGCGAAGCGCCCGGGAAACGTCATGAGGTGGTCGGTGGCGATGGACCCGGTGACGGCGATGCGCACGGCGGAAACTCTTTCTGCGGGAGGGCAGCTAACGGAGCCCGCTCAGGCTATCCCCTGAGCGCTCCCGGGTCACCGTGGGACGGCCACAACCCCGGCCAGCGCGCCTGGGGCCACCGGCCAATGCGCCGTGCCTTCCGGGCCGGCGGCACGCGGCACCGGGATCAGTGGAAAGAGTCGCCGCAGGCGCAGGACCCGGTCGCGTTCGGGTTGTCGATGGTGAAACCCTGCTTCTCGATGGTGTCCACGAAGTCAATCGTGGCGCCGCCGAGGTACGGGGCGCTCATCCTGTCGGTGACGACCTTGACCGTGCCGAACTCGCTCACGATGTCGCCGTCGATCTCGCGCTCGTCGAAGTACAGCTGGTAGCGGAGGCCGGAGCAGCCGCCCGGCTGCACGGCGATGCGGAGCCGGAGGTCGTCGCGGCCCTCCTGCTCCAGCAGGCTGCCCACCTTGGCCGCTGCGGCATCGGTGAGGATGATCCCCCGCGTGGTGGCCTGGTCCTGAACTGTCATCTGGATTAGCTCCCGGGTCCGGCTGCCGGCGCCCCTGCGGCGCGGCTCCTGATCTCTGCTCCCTCAACCATATCCCCGGCCCCGCCATTCCTCGCCCCCGGCGTCACCGGCCCGCGCCCCGTCCGGGAACCGCCGGATCACCGGCCCGCGCCCCGGCTGGGAACCGCCGGATCACAGGCCCGGGGCCCCCCAGACAGGGAACCACCTGCCCAGGTCGGACTCGATCTTGAGATCGTCCCCGAGGGCGCCCCTGACCTGCAGCTCGATCGCATTGTCCCGCCGCTCGCCCGCTTGCGGCGCGAACGGGTAGAACGTGCCCCGCTTGTACAGGTAGACCAGCCCGAGCGGGTGCCCGGCCCCGTCGCGGAAGCTCAGGATCGTGCACAGGAGCTGGGGCCCGAAGCCGGCGTTCTCCAGCGACGAGTTCACCGCGTGCAGGTCGGTGACTAGGCCTTCGATGTCGTCAGGGGAATGGTGGCAGACCAGCCAGGTGAAGCCGTAGGAATCCTGCGACACCTCGACCGGCGTCGCGTTGTCCCCCATGCTGAGCAGGTCGCGGACGTCCTTCTCGATATCGCTGAACGCCTTCCCCTCGGCGGCCCGGAAGCAGACCGAGCCGGTGCCCGTGGGGGCGAAGTCGGTGGCCGCCTGCAGCGTGATCGCCGCCGACGGCAGCGCGAACAGCGCATCCAGGTTCGGCGGCACCGGCTTTGTCCGCCCGAGCAGTGCGTCGAGGAAGCCCACCTAGCTACCCGGCCCGGCCGAGCTGCTTGGAGATCTTGTCCAGCTGGGCCAGCCGCTTCTCCAGGCTCGGGTGGGTGGAGAACAGGTTGCTGAGGCTACCGCGGCCCGACAGCGCCGGGGTGAAGTAGAAGGCGTTCAGCGGCTCGGCCTGCCGCAGGTCGCGGGTCGGGATCCTGGCCATGTCTCCGGTGACCTTCACCAGCGCGCTGGCCAGCGCCGAGGGCTGCCCGGTCAGCAGCGCCCCCGACCGGTCGGCCGACAGCTCGCGGTACCGCGACAGCATCCGGATCAGCAGGAAGCTGACCGCGTAAGTCACGATGCCGATGGCCATCACGGCCAGCATGATCAGCGCGGTGTATCCGCCGCCCGCGTTGCCGCCGCGGCCGCCGCGGCCCCGGCCGCCGCCGAACAGCTCGGCGTAGAAGCCCATCCGGACCAGCAGCGCGGCCATGATGCCCAGGAACGAAGCGATCGTCATCACCGCGACGTCCTTGTGCGCCACGTGCGACATCTCGTGCGCGAGCACGCCCTCGAGTTCCTTGGGATCCAGGCGCTGCAGCAGGCCCTGGGTCACGCAGACCACGGCCACCTTGCTGCTGCGGCCGGTGGCGAAGGCGTTCGGCACGTTCATCGGCGAGATGGCCACGCGGGGCTTGGGCATGTTCGCCAGCGCACAGATCCGGTCGATGATGCCGTGCAGCTCCGGTGCCTGCTGCGGGGTGACCAGCTGGGCCCTTGCGGTGTTAAGGGCGATCTTGTCGGACCACCAGTAGCCGCCGAACGCGATGGCCAGGCCGATCAGCACCGAGATCACGACCAGCCCGTCGCTGCTGCCACTGGCGCCCCCGTGCCGGTTGGCGTAGGCGAACAGCACGAAGTACAAGGCAATGACGAACCCAACCAGCACGGCCCCGAGCAGGAACATCGTCGCGCCCATGCGTGCGATCAGCCCGGGGTCGCTGGCATAGCGAGTGCGCGCCATCTGCGGCGCCTCCCTTTCGTTGCGGCTCGTCCAGCTGTTTCGGCGAGCCGTCTTACTCCATTACATCTCAGCCG
>JASHPR010000479.1 GCA_030038015.1 Streptosporangiaceae bacterium | reverse complement strand
GCCCGCGGGCGCCTGACACCGGCAGCCGGCCGCCGTACCCGCGCGCCGCGCGCACCCGATCCTGCGTGGAGGAACCTTGCCGTTCGCCGTCGTCGTCGGAAACCCCAAGCCCGCTTCGCCGGCCTGCTCAAGGTGTTCCTCGACCGGCTGCCGCACCGCGCGCTCGATCGTGCGGCGGCGCTGCCGCTCATGCTCATGGGTACGCCCGAGCACGCGCGAGCCGTGGACGCCTACCTCAGCCCGCTGCTCGCGGAGCTGGGCGCGACCGTGCCGGTGCCCGGGCTTGCGGTGCTCGAATCAGATCTGGGCCGGCTGGAAGACGTGCTGAGCCCGTGGGCCGATCAGGTCGCCGGCGCGCTCGGCGAGCTGGGGGCGCTGGGCAGGCCGGGCGGCCTGAGCGGCCGGCCTGCGGCTCAGGCTGTCTGAGTGATCTTGCTCAGGCCGCGCGGGTGGTCGGGGTCGAGCCCGAGCCTGCGTGACAGCTCCTCGGTCAGCAGCTGGCCAGGGACGATCAGCCCCATCGGCGCCAGCCACTCGGGCAGCCGCGGGCCGGGCAGCGCGCGCGTGCACGCCGCCGCCAGGCGGTCACCGCCCCCGATGCCGTAGGCCCGCGCCCCGGCCCCGGCCACCCGCTGGGCAAGCTCCACCGTGCCGTCGAGGGCCGGGCCCGAGTCGGCCGCCAGGAGTATGGCGGGCGTGCGCGCGTCGACCACGGCGATCGGGCCGTGCAGCAGGTCCGCGTAGGACAGGCCCATCGCGTGCAGGTAGCACGCCTCCTTGAGCTTGAGCGCCAGCTCGAGCGCTGCCGCGTAGACCAGCCCGCGGCCGGAGACGACCACGCCGCGATCCCCGGCGAGCTCGGTCACGATCGGGTCCAGGTCCTGCTGCGGCACGGCCAGCATCCCCTCGACCTCGTCGGGCACGCCGCGCAGCTCGCCCGGATCCAGGGCGGCCCCGAGGCCGATGGCCAGGACCGCGAGCGCGGCGAGCTGCGTGGTGAACGTCTTCGTCGCCGGGACGGCGCGTTCCGTTCCCGCCTGGGTGACAAAGGCGACCTCGGCCGCTTCCGCGAGCGGGGAGGCCGCACCGTTGGTGATCGCCAGCGTGGCGGCGCCGCAGTCGCGCGCCCAGGCCAGCGTCTCGACGATCTCCTCGGTCTGCCCCGACTGGGACAGGGCCACCGCAAGCACGCCGGACAGGTCAACCCTGCTCCGGTACGCGGTGGCGACGGACGGCGACGCGAGCGTGGCCAGCCGCCCCGCGTGCACCTGGATCAGGTAGCTGCCATAGACCGCGGCGTTGTCCGAAGTCCCCCTGGCGATGAGCAGCACATGCCTGGTGCCGCTGGCGAGCTCCCCGGCCTCTGGCGCGCGGGGCAGCAGCGCGCTGATCGTGGCCCGCAGGGCAGCGGGCTGCTCGGCGATCTCCGCCCGCATGTTCGTGACGTGCTGACTGCTCACCTGAGCCCTCCATCCGCTCCTGGCTGCGCGTACACCAGCTCACCGTCGATCCAGGCGGCCCGCGTGCGCAGGTCGTCACCCACCCAGGCCAGGTCGGCGGCCGCGCCGGCCGCGATCCGGCCCAGGTCCGGCCTGCCGATCAGGTCAGCGGGGATCCGGGTGGCCGCGGCGACAGCCTCGGCCAGACCGATCCCCGCCGCCACCATGTTCGCCACGGCGGCGTCCATCCGCAGCCCCGAGCCGGCCAGGGTCCCGTCGGCGCGCACCGGGGGCTCGCCGTCGCCCGGCGGCAGCTCGATGAGCTCGCCGCCAAGCTTGTAGCTGCCCGGCGGCATGCCCGCACACGCGGCAGCGTCCGTGACCGCGCAGATCCGGCCGGGCGCCGCCCGGAACGCAAGAAGGCACACCGGCGCGCTGACGTGGCGCAGGTCCACGATCAGGCCGCTGGTGAGCCGCTCGTCCGTCAGCGCTTGCCCGACCACTCCCGGCTCGCGGTGATGCAGCGGCCGCTGCGCGTTGAACAGGTGCGTCACCATCCGGGCGCCGTGGTCGGCGGCCTCGGCCACCTGCCGGGCGGTGGCGTCGCTGTGGCCGACGCTGACCAGGACGCCGGCGTCGGTCAGCGAGGCGATGGCCGCCATGGCGCCGTCACGTTCTGGCGCCAGCGTGACCAGCCTGAGCACGCCGCGCCCGGCTTCGAGCAGCTCGGCCACGGCGGCCGCGGAGGGCTCGGTGATCCAGGCCTCGTTGTGCGCGCCCTTGCGGGCCGGCGAGATGAACGGGCCCTCGAGGTGCACGCCGAGCGCCCGCGCCCCGGCGGGCAAGGCCGGGATCAGCGCCGCCGCGGCGCGCAGCCCCGCGGCCAGCACCCCGGGAGGCGCGGTGACGAACGTGGGCAGGAACGCTGTGGTGCCGGTCTGCGGGAGGCGGCCGGCGACCCGGGCCCAGCCATCCGCTCCCGCGCTCAGGAACTCCTCGCCGAAGTACCCGTTGACCTGAAGGTCGACGAAGCCCGGCAGCAGCATTCCGGCCGGGAGCGCGATATCCGGCGGACGCGGCGGGCTGCCCTGGGCCACCGCGGTGATCACTCCCCCGGCCACCGCCACGTAGCCGGGCGCGAGGATGCGGTCCCCGGCGTCAGCGGTCACCAGCTGTGGCGCGGTGATCAGCGCTTCGGGCGTGGTCAGCGCGTCACCCGCGTTACCCGGCGGCCGCGGCCGGGTACCTGGCCGAGGCGAACAGCTCCCGCATCTCCTTTGCCACCAGGCCCGGCCGCTCCATCATCGCCACGTGACCGGTCCTGGACAGCACCACGACCCTGCCGCCGCGGAACGACCGCGCGGCCAGCGCCGCCATGGCCGGCCGGACCAGCCGGTCGTGGCTGCCATAGATGACCAGCGTCGGCGCTGTCACCCTGGCCGCGTCGTGCCACAGCGAGCGCGGCCCGCGGCGAATGTACTCGGCGACGAGGCCCCGGGCGGCGGCCAGCAGCACGGTGTCGGCGTATCCGAGCCCGTCCCTGCGGGTCAGCTCGGCGATCTCCTCGGCCAGGCGCGTGGGGTGCACCGTGCCCGGATCCGCATAGACATCCCTGATCGCGATCGAGGCCCGGCTCTCGGCAGGGACCCGCTGCCCCACCCGGCTCAGCAGCCAGGGCCCGAATCCTGGCGCGCACAACAGCGTCAGGCGCATCGGCAGGATGCGCGGCCTCAGGTCCGGCAGGGCCGGAGCGATCAGGGTGAGGGTCCGCACCAGGTCAGGCCGCCGCGCCGCCAGCCGCACGCACACCGCGCCGCCCAGCGAGTTGCCGGCCAGGTGCACCGGCCAGTACCCGCGGCGCTCGATGAGGTCGCCGACGGCGGCGGCCATGGCGTCGATGGAGTAGTCACCGCTCGCTGGCACCGGGGAGAAACCGAAGCCGGGAAGGTCGACGGCCTCGCAGGCCAGCGCGGGCTCGTCCGGCCGGCCGGCCGGAGGCTTGCGCAACAGGTCCATGAGGTCGGTCCAGTTCGTCGCTGACCCGCCGAGGCCGTGCACGAACAGCGCGGGCTCGCAGCCGCCGGCCGCCGGCGCGCTCCGCACGAAAACCTGGCCTGTTCCTGTTGAAACGAGCTCTCCCGGCCAGGCCGGGATCGGATCAGCCATGGACGAAAACAATACCTCCACCTGGGATTTCCGGCGCCCCCGCGCACCCGGCCCCTGCCCGGCGGGTCGCCCAGGCGCGGGGGCCTGCCTGCATCACCGG
>JASHPR010000478.1 GCA_030038015.1 Streptosporangiaceae bacterium | reverse complement strand
CGGCGGCGGCGCTGGCGGCGGAGGCGCCGGCCGCGCTGCGGGTCAGCCTGCGGGCCGGCATTCCGTCACCCGGTGGCTGAAGCCCCGGGGGCAGCCGGTGGCTGCGTTCCGCCCAGCCAATGGCTGACGTGCAGGTATCCGGTAGCTGACGTTCAGGCAGCGCCCGCAGGCGCGCGGCACCCGGCGACCGTGCTCAGTCGCATTCCTTCGTTGAGACTGCCGCCGTCGCCGCCGACCCGGCGCTGGCGTCGTCCTGCACCTGGGCCGCGGTCAGCGCGTAACCGGTGTCATTGACGGAGGTCGCCGCCGCGAACACCACGCCGTAGACGTTGCCGGTGTCCGGATCGAGGAGCGGGCCGCCCGAGTTGCCCTGCTGGACAAGCGCCCTGACCGCGTAGATCTGCCGGGTCACCTGGGCCGTCTGGTAAATGTCCGGGCTGGTCGCGTCCTCGGTGCCGCCCACGCGCGCGGCGACGGCGGTGAGCGAGCCGTCCAGCGGGTAGCCGGCCACGATCGCGTCGGCGCCGACTTTTGCCTGGCCTGCCCAGCGCAGCGACGGGAGACCGAGCCCCGGCACATAGAGCACCGCGACGTCCGTCTTGGGGTCGTAAAGCACCACGCGGGCCGGCAGGACGGCGCCCGACAAAGTGTAGATGTCCTGCTGCTCGGTGACCCCGGCGACCACGTGCGCGTTGGTCAGGACGTGGTCGGGCGCGTACACGAAGCCCGAGCCCTCGATCTGCTCCTCGCAGGTCGGCGCGATGCCCTTGACCTTCACGATGCTCGGCTCGTCGCGCTTCAGCCCGTAGGCGCCGAGCACCGCCGGGTCCGGCGGCCCGACCGCCAGCGCTCCCTCGGCGCCGAGCGCGCCGAAGACCTGCGCGTACGGCCCGCTTTCCAGCAGGCTGCGGAAGTCGGAGAACACCAGGCTCGCCTCGGGGGGCATGAGCCGGTCCACGGCGCGCAGCACCGCCGAGTTGTTCACCTGCCGGGAGATGACGGGGAACGGCGCGTACGCGACGGCAGATCCGATCAGCCACGCGATCAGCAGCACGGCGAGCGCGCTGACCACGGCGCCGCCGACGGAGTCGACCACCGTGGCCGGCCTCCAGGTCAGCCTGGACCGCATGGCCACGCCGGCCCCGGACGCGAGCAGCTGGCCGATCATGGCGGCGAGGAACACCACGATGATGGCCGTCACAGCCTGCCAGCCAGGGTTGACGGTGATCGCGCGGGCAATCCTCGGCGCGAAGGCGGCGCCGAGCGCCCCGCCACCGATGAACCCGAAGAAGCTCAGCACGCCGATGATGAAACCCTGCCGGTACCCCGCCACGGCAAAGGCGATCACCAGCACGATCAGAACTAGGTCAAGCAAGTCACCCGGCACGAGCCCAACCGTATAGCGCGTAAGGCACTGCATGGTGTGCGGTGCCCACCGCACAGGGAAATCCCAGTACTAATTCAGGGAACCGGGTCCTGGCCGTGCACGGCCTCCGGCACGATCCCGGGAGGAAGATCGTGCAGCGTCGCGGCATCCCAGGGCAGCTCCCAGCCGCCGATCGCGAGCAGCTGGTCCACGACCATCGCGGTAAAACCCCAGACCAGCATGTCGCCGACCTGGAACGCGGGCCCCGCCTGCCCGGACGGGTAGCGCACGGTCAGCCGGTGAGCCGGGTCGGCCAGGTCCGAGACCGGGACCCGGGCGACCGAGCTGATCTCCATCGGGTCGCCGGGCCCCACCGGGGCCGGATGGCGCCACCACGCGAGCACCGGCGTCACGGAGAAGCCGCTGCGCGCGATGAACAGCTCCGGCAGCACGGCCAGCACCTGCACGCCCGACGGGTCGACCCGCGCCTCCTCGGCGGCCTCGCGGAGCGCAGCGGCGACCGGGCCCCCGTCCGAGGCGTCGATCGCGCCGCCAGGGAAGGCAGGCTGGCCGGCATGCCTGCGCAGCCACGGGCTGCGCTGCACCAGCAGCACGTCGGGCCCGGCCGGTCCCTCGCCGAACAGGATCAGCACGGCCGCCGGGCGGCCGCCGCCGGGCGGCGGGCTCATCTGCCGGGGCACGATCATGCCGCTCGCCGACCTCGCCAGGCTGACGAGCCAGCCCGGCACGCCGCCCCAGCTGCCGTCGGCGGCGGGCGGGTTGCCGCCGGTCACGAGAACGGCCCGGTCTTCACCAGCTTGCTCGCGACCGCCGGATCGGTGGGGCCTTCGCCGAACGACGGGCACAGGCTGGCCACCGCGCACGCGCCGCAGGCGGGCCTGCGGGCGTGGCACACCCTCCGGCCGTGCCAGATCACGCAGTGTGACAGATGGATCCAGTCCCGGCGCGGGAACAGCGCGCCGACCTCCTGCTCGATCTTGTCCGGGTCGGTCGACGTGGTCCAGCCGAACCGCCGGGACAGCCGGGCGAAGTGCGTGTCGACGGAGATCCCGGGCACCCCGAACGCGTTGCCGAGCACCACGTTCGCTGTCTTCCGGCCAACCCCCGGCAGCGTGACCAGGTCGCTCATCCGCCTCGGCACCTCTCCGCCGAACCGGTCGCACAGCGCCTGGCCAAGGCTGATGAGGCTGTTGGTCTTGGCCCGGAAGAAGCCGGTCGGCTGGATGATCTTCTCCATCTCGTCGCGGCCGGCCGACGCGTAGTCCGCGGCGGTGCGGTAGCGCGCGAACAGCACCGGCGTGACCTGGTTGACGGTCCTGTCGGTGGTCTGGGCGGACAGGATGGTCGCCACCAGCAGCTCGAGCGGCGAGCTGAAGTTGAGCTCGGTGTGCGCGTCCGGATACAGCGCGGCGAGCTCGCGGTAGATACGGCGGGCCCGCCGTACCAGCGCGGTGCGGGACGGAGGATCCTTGGGCACCCCCCAAGCCTATTGACTGCGGCTGGGGGCGCGCGCCGCACGGGACCGCAGCGTGCTCACAAATCGTGATCGAACGGGAATTCACGGTGACCGGCGGCCGGGCTTGCATGCGGCCCCCACCCGCGCTCCGGTAAGCTCACCAGCGCGAATTCGTGCTCGGCCGGTGCACTCAGCAAATCTTCAGGACCGGCGTGCATGATGCTCGGAGCACGACGAGCCGGACCTAGCCTCCACGCAGCGGATGCCCTTGATGCGAATGCCCAGAACAGCGACCGGACGGGCAGGTTCTCCGGGTGCCGGGCCGCCTGCCGCCGGGCCGGCTGAGGCAGCCCCGCTGTGCGCCACGCTGCGCGGTGGCGGCAGGCGGATCGCGGCGGCGGCCTGGCGGCACTGGCTGATGATGGCGCTGCTGGCGGCCGGGCTGGTGCTGCGGGTGCTCGCCCAGATCACCTACCGCCCGGCACTGCTGTACATCGACACGCTGAAGTACCTGTACAACGCGTGGCCGGGCACGGATCCGCTTGGCTACAAGGGCGTGCTCAAGGCCATCCTGCTGGTCGGCAACCTGCAGGCGGTCACGGCCGTGCAGCACCTGGTCGGCCTGGGGATGGGCGTCGCCATCTACGCGGTGCTGCTCCGCCGCGGCGTCCCGCGCTGGCTCGCGGCGCTGGCCGCCGCGCCGGTCCTGCTCGACGCCTACGAGCTGCAGAACGAGCAGACCATCATGCCCGACGTCTGGTTCGACGCCCTGATGCTGCTCGCCCTCGTCGTGCTGCTGTGGCAGCCGCGGCCATCGCGGCGGGCCATCGCCGCGAGCGGCATCGCGCTCGGGCTGTCGGTCACGGTCGGCCAGGCCACCGAGATCGTTATCGTGCCCACGGTGATCTATGTTGCGATCGCGGCCGGCGGATGGTGGCGCGCGGTTCGCTCGGCCGCGGTGATGTGCACCGCGTTCGTCCTGCCGATCGTGGTCTACATGAGCCTGTCCGCGGCGTTCAGCGGGCACTTCTGGCTGTCCCGCGCCGGCACGTCGCAGCTCTACGGCCGGGTGGCGGAGGCCGCGGACTGCTCGACGCTGAACATCCCCTCCTATGAGCGCTCGCTGTGCCCCACGGCGAAGCAGAAGGCGCTCGGCACCGACGGCCTCGACCACGACGCGACGTCCCCGCTGCAGCTGTACGTTGCCCCGTCCGGCTTGAGCCAGTCCAGGGTCATCTCGTCGTTCATCAGGGCCGTCATGGTCCAGCAGCCGCTGCGGGTGCTCGCAGGCACCGCCACGGACGCGGCCCGCCTGTTCGAGGTGACCCGGGTCACCAGCCCCGGCGACACCCCGATCTCGCGCTGGCAGTTCCAGACCGGCTACCCGAGCTACCAGAACTACATCCGCACCAACGCCCAGGGGGTCATCATCCTGGGGCTGAAGGTGCAGAACCCGCCGCCGGACTTCATCTACCAGCCGCTCGACCCGGCCATGGGCGGGAAGGCCGTGGTCATCAAGCCGCTGGCCGCCTTCCTGCACGCCTACCAGCTTGACGGCGGCTACACGCCGGGCCCGCTCTACCTGGCCGCGACCGTGCTCGGGCTGATCGGCACGCTGAGCCTGATCCGCCGCCGCGGCAGGCGCGGCGAGCCGTTCGCGGACGGCCGCCAGCTTGCGCTCGCCTGCTGCCTGTTCTTCCTGTCCGCCGCGGCGATCCTGCTCTTCTCGGACTTCACCGAGTTCTCCTGGCGCTACCAGCTGCCCGCCATCATGACCCTGCCGCCCGCCGGCGCGCTCGGGCTCGCGGTCATCATCGCCAGGCTCAGGATGCGCCGTGGCCTGGCAGGCTCCGCGGGCACGCCGGAAGCCCAGGCGGCAGACACCCGGCCGCCTGCCATGCGCACCGCCCCGGACGACGCCACGCCGGGCGCGGCAGCCCCTGGCCAGCCCACGCCGACATGGTAAGGCCGCGCCGCCGGCCTGGCGGGGTGGTCAGGCGGCGCGCGATCCCTGACGGGCGCCAGCCGCCCGCCGGACGAGCATGTCGGTGACGCTGCCCACCGCTCCGCCCAGGCTGAGGCCGCCGCGCCCCGGGCTGCGCCGCACCGCCATCTCGGCCATGGTCACCGCGTCGAGGGCCAGCCTGCGCACCTCGGGCGAGGTCCTGATCGAGCGCCACGAGGAGCGCAGGCGCTCCAGGCCGTCACGTCCTTCGCGGGTCCCGACCAGGTAGCCGGCCACGAATCCCACAATCGTCTCCATAACTTCCGCCTGCTTCTTCGCTTCGGGGGTGGAGGGCTGAGCCTCGGGTTAGGGGGTGCCCCGCCTCAAGGTGAGGCCGGGCGCTCGGAGCTGGGTCGAGAGCTGGGTGCAAACGGTTGCCGGGTGATGACCGTCCGGGTCAGCCGGTCACATCTCGCGGATCTCGAGGTAGCGCTTGATGTCGGGCAGCGACTGGACAATCGCCGCCAGCACGGCGGCGAGCAGCACCGCCTTGATCAACCTGCTGAGCATGTCTGCCTCCTCTCGGGGTCAACTCGGCGCGGGCCCGGCCGGCGCACCAGGTCCCGCTGGGCCGGTGGGCTCGAGCTCGTCGGGGGCGAAGTAGAGGAACCGGCCATGGCTGCGCTGCAGGTCGGCGGCTGGATCGTGGTCCGGGGTCACCGCCACGTGCACCTGGCCGTCGACGTCGTGCAGCACCGCCTCGACCACCGCCGTGCGCCCGGCGAGGAACAGGTCCTGCGCGTCCGCGCGCCGGGAGCCGGGCCGCATCGTGACCCTGCTGCCGCGGGCGACCCTGACGCCGGCGATGACCACGTGGTCGGTCTCCGGGGACACCGAGCTGTCGGCCCCCGGGTCCCACCACGGGACCGGCGGCCGGTCCAGCACCGGGTCGCCGGGCAGGACCCCGCCGGGGCTGGCCGGCACCCAGGGCGCCCCCGGGCCCGGCGGCCCGGGCGGCCAGGACGGGGTCCGGGGCTCCGCAGGCGCCCGCCCGGCGGCGGCCGCGCCCGGCACCGACCTCAGGTACCGGATCGCGCCGTGCATGCGCTCGAGCATCTCCGGGGGCAGGCTGTCCAGCCGGTCCATGAGCTGGGCCGCGCGCGGGTCGGTGGCCCGGGCCTGCCGCTTCTCCGCCTCGGTCAGGGCCAGCGTGCGCAGCGTGAGGATCTCGTCGATCTCGGTCGCGTCGAACAGGTCGCCCGCGCTCTCCGCCGCGACCTCGGGATGGTCGTAGAGGATCACCGGCGAGGACAGCATCAGGTCACGGCAGTCCGCCGGCCCGGCCAGCACCGGCCACGCGCCGTCGTTCCGGCACGCCGCCACCTCGGCGGCGGCCCATTCCGGCGGGTCGGTCTGCGACAGGAACGCCCCGCCCGGCGCGCCGATCAGGGCGTGCGCGGCGATCAGGGCGTGGCGCAGGGCCTCGTCCCTGGCCCGCGGCGGCGCCGCCGGGGCCGTGCGGTTCTCCACCCGGACCCCCAGCCTCAGCGCGCCGTACGGGCCGGCCACGCGCTCGGCGCTCAGCCGGATCAGCCCGTCGAGCGCCGCCCAGCGCCGGACCAGCCGCCCGGCCCTGCGGCCCGCGGCGTCGGTGAGGTCCTCGGCGGCCTGCCCCGCGCCGATGTGGAACTCCACGTTCCTGTCCCGCCGCAGCAGCGCGCCGACCTCGGCGGCCGCCTGCTGCTGCCGTTCCGCCGCCTCGTCCCATGGGGTGTACTCGGTGCCGTCCACCTCCAGCGCGCCGACGTCGCGCGGCTCGCCGCCGCGGTGCGGCACCTCCTGCACGATCCGCCGCTGCAGCTGCAGGAACCGGACCATGACCAGCACCCGGGCATCGTCGGGGCACTCCACCAGGCACTCGGTCTGGAACGCCGACCGCTCGTACGGGTCGCACTCCCGGTAGGCGGGCGGCATCAGCACGCCGAACTGGAACCGCATCTGGTTCTTCTGCGCCGACCCCCGGTAGGGATACAGCAGGTAGCCCTCGTACAGGATCGCGTCGGCGACCTTGCGGGCGTGCTCGAGGTGCGCGGCGTCCGGTCTCATGGCTGGCGCTCCGTGGCGCCGGCGGCCCTCGCGAGCAGCGCGGCGATCGTGGCGTCCCAGGTGGGCAGCGCCTGCCGGCTCTTGAACCGCTGCAGCTCGTCCATGGTGCGCAGGCTCATCCGGATCCAGGCGCTGTCCGGGAAGTGCATGTCGATGGCCTCCCGCCAGAGGCTCACCGGGAGCCGGCAGGAGGCCTCCTTGCTCCACGGCACCTGCTGCGCCTGCAGCCTGCCGTCGGCCATCGCGAACACCGTGCCGCTGAACAGCAGCAGCAGCGGGATCTCGCCGCTCTCCAGGCCGGCGAAGTACCTGGTCGAGCCGATCTCCATGTCGTAGCTCAGCATCACCGGCAGGTCCACCTCGGTGCTCCCGGTGAAGCCGGGCACCATCACCGACACGGTCGTGAACTGCAGCGGCTTGAGCGTCTCGGCCCAGCGCTGGGTGTCGCCGAACAGGTCGTTCAGCCGCTCGGCCTCGGCGTCGGTGTACCGCCGCCTGGTCGGCTCGATCCTGATCTGGCAGCGCAGCGCGATCGCCTCCACCTTCTGCCCGCTGGTCTCGGCGATCCGCAGCACGAGCGACATCTGCGGGGTGACCGCGTACCGGTCGGCGTGGGCGCCGACGCAGTCGAAGACCAGCTCTGTCACCTCACCGCTCCCGGCCCAGGTCCGCGGCCCGCTCCCGGACCCGATCGAGGAAGGCGGCGATGCTCTGCCGCGCCTCCGCGCCCCCGTCAAACCCCCGCCACAGCAGGCGCATCCTCCCGGCAAGCTCGTAGCAGGCATCGATCGGTACCAAGAACGTTTCGACGCCGCCCCGGTCCTGCGGGCCGCGCGAGATCAGGATGGCCTCCACGTCGGGGGCCGCGGCGGGGATCAGCGGGTGCCCGGCGGCGATCCGCGCCCACGCCTCGAGGTCCAGCCGGCACTCGGTCGCCCCGGCCGGGCTCGGGTAGAACGCCGTGGTGTCCCCGCCGGCCGAGCTGCGCAGGAAGAACGCCAGCCCGACCGGGATCTCCAGCGCATCCCACTCGGCCACGGTCAGCGGGTGGCCGTGGTCGGTGCGGTACCGGCCGGGAACCGAGCGGTACCGTGCCCGGCCGATCTGCCGGTCCTGGCCGGGTTCCGGCTCCTGCCGCCACGCCTGCCCGGCGCCGGGGCGGGTGAACAGCAGGTAGCACGCGCGGCAGGCGCACATCAGCGTCGAGGACTCCAGGTCCGCCACGTGGCCGTGGTCGCCGGGGATCGTGGCGGCGCAGAACTCGCACTTCTCCTCGGGTGCCTGCCCGGCCGCGGCCGCCCCGGCGGGTGCCGGGGCGGCCGTCCCACCGGACGGCGTGGCCGCCCCGCCCGGTGTGGCTTGGGCCGCCGGCCGGGC
>JASHPR010000477.1 GCA_030038015.1 Streptosporangiaceae bacterium | reverse complement strand
CACCGGCTGCGGGCCGTCGACCTGGCCGCCGCCGCGGCCGCCGGGGCCACCCACCTCAGCGTGCGGCGCGCCCCGGTGGTCGCGGTCCTGCCCACCGGCGACGAGGTGCGGCCGATCGGGGCGCAGACCGGGCCGGGGGAGATCCTCGACACCAACTCGCTGATGCTGGCCACGCAGGCGCGGGAGGCCGGCGCGGTGGCGCGGTGCCTGCCGGTCGAGCCGGACGACCCGGCCCGCCTCGCCCGGGCGGTCCAGGCTGCCGTGGCCGGCTGCGACCTGCTCATCATCGTGGCGGGCTCGAGCGCGGGGCGCGACGACTACACCGCCAGGATCGTGGCGCAGCTCGGGACGCTGGCGGTGCACGGGGTGGCGGTGCGGCCCGGGCACCCGGTCGTGCTCGGCACCGTGGGCCGCACGCCGGTGATCGGCGCTCCCGGCTACCCGGTGTCCGCCGCGCTGACCTTCGACATCTTCGCCGAGCCGCTGCTCGCCGAGCTGGAGGGCACGGCCGCGCGCCGGCGCCCGAGGGCCCGGGCCCGGCTGGCCCGCAAGCTGGCCTCCCCGCTGGGCATGGACGACTGGGTGCGGGTGCGGCTGGGCGAGGTGGGCGGCTCGATGGTCGCCACCCCGCTGCCGCGCGGCGCCGGCGTGCTGACCTCGCTGGTCCGGGCCGACGGGCTGCTGGTCGTGCCGGCCGGCCTCGAGGGGCACCACCCCGGCGAGGAGGTCGACGTCGAGCTGCTGCGCGGCCTGGACGAGATCTCCGGCACGATCGTCGCCGTCGGGTCGCATGACCTGGTCCTGGACCTGGCCGCGTCCGCGCTGCGCGCCACCGACCCCCGGATCACCCTGGCGTCGTCGAACGTCGGCTCCCTCGGCGGCCTGGTGGCGCTGCGCGACGGGCTGTGCCACATCGCCGGGTCGCACCTGCTGGACCCGGCGACCGGCGAGTACACCCTGCCCTACGTCGACCGCATCCTCGGCGGGCACGAGGTGTCCGTGGTCCGCCTGGTGCACCGCGACCAGGGGCTGATCGTGGCTGCCGGAAACCCGCTCGGCCTGAAGGGCATCGACGACCTGACCCGGCCCGGCGTGCGCTACGTCAACCGCCAGCGCGGGGCGGGCACCAGGGTGCTGCTCGATCACGAGCTGCGGCAGCGCGGGAACGGCCCGGAGGCGATCGAGGGCTACCAGCGCGAGGAGCCCACCCACCTGGCCGTCGCCGCCGCGGTGGCGGCCGGGCGTGCGGACGCCGGCATGGGGATCATGGCGGCCGCGCGCGCCTTCGGGCTCGACTTCCTCCCGGTCACCCGCGAACCGTACGACCTGGTCGTCGGGGCCAGGGACGCGGGCAGCCCGCGGCTGGCCCCGCTGTGGGCGCTGCTGGAATCCGGCCGGTTCCGGGCGGCCGTCCAGGACCTGGGTGGCTACGGGACCGAGGAAATGGGCCGGCGCATCAGGTAGCCGCGGTGGCCCCTGCCAGGCGGCCGCCGCTGGCCGCTGCCGCCTGCCCGGTGCACGCGCCAGGCCGCGCCGGCCGCGACCGCGAGCATCACGAGGCCGACCAGCACGAACAGGTTCGAGCTGATCGGCTGTACGGCGCCGGGCAGGGGGTATACCTCGCCCAGCGGAAGCGGGCCCCACGCGCCCAGCAGCGCGGCCGTGACGAAGGCCAGCCCCCACCAGGCCCACCGCGCGGCGCCCGTGGCGCGCAGCGCCGTGTCCGCCAGCAGGGCAAGTGCGGGCACGACCCAGATCCAGTGCTGGTCCCAGCTGATCGGGGAGCACAGCAGCCCAAGCAGTGCGCACGTCAGCCAGCCAGCCACGGTCCGCCCGGCGCGGTCGAGCGCCGCGGCAGCGACCAGGCCGAGCACCGCGACCAGGGCCGCCACGGCGAGCCATGCCGGCGTGGCATGGCGCACGCTCCCGATCGCCCGGGCGACCAGGCCGAGCAGCGACTGGTTCAGCAGCGAGCTGACATCGCCGACGTTGCCCGGATGCAGGAAGTACCCGGTCAGCCAGTACTTGGCGGACGTGTGCGGCAGGAAGGCAAAACCGATCACGACGGTCCCGATGAACGCCGCGGTTTCCGCAGCCGCCTGCCGCAGCCGCCCGGCCAGCACCAGGTAGGGGATGAAGATCAGCGGGATCAGCTTGATGCCCGCGGCGATGCCGACGCCGGCCCCCTTCCACCACCGGCGGTCCGGCTGGCACATGTCCCAGACGATGAGGAGCATGAGCAGCAGCTCGATCTGGCCCAGGTGCAGGGCGCGCTGCACCGGCTCGGTCCACAGCGAGGCCGCGGCGATGCCCGCCAGCAAGGCCGCCCGCCCGCGGCCGCGCCAGCCGAGCGCGCCCAGCGTCAGCCACAGGGTGACGGCCAGCGCCGCCAGGCTGGCCACGGTCATCAGCCACCTGAGCACCGCCCAGGGCAGCAGCGAGCACACGGCGAACAGCAGCGCGGCGAAGGGCGTGTAGGTGAACTTGATCCCGGGGTGCAGCTGCCAGGTGTAGAGCCGGCCCGGGGAGTCCCTGGCGATCAGGCCGGCATGGTTGTAGACGTTGAGGTCGTACCAGTCCAGCACCTGGCCCGAGCGGTGCAGGAGCATGCCGGCCAGGTACGCCGCGAGCGCCACCGCGCAGAGCGCGACCGCCGCCAGGACAGGCCAGCCCCGCTTCCGGGCCGACGGCCCGGTGCCGCTGGCCCGTCTGAGCCCGGGCCCGGCAAGTGCCATCGGGCATCCCTCCTGGTCTGGCTGCCGGCCCGGTGCAGCTGATCCGGTGACGCGGAAACGGTACCCGCCGCGGTGAGCCATGAGGGTGAAGCAACGGTCAGGTTGTTGCCGGTCGTCCGGCGCGGCAACGGTCATAGGATAGCCAACCGCCACCCGGCCGGGCCCAGCAGAGCCTGCCGCGCCGGCTCGTCATCCCGGACCGCGTTCGGTGCCGTCTTGCGGCGGGGGCGGCCGGCGTGGTGGCATGCCTGTGAGCAGTTTGCACCGGGGAGGGCCCCGGCCGAGGAGGTAGGTCGTGACGGCAGAGATCTTGCAGCAGCGGGCCGACATAGAGCGGGCAGCAGGTGGCGAAGCAGGCCAGACCATCCTTGCTCACCTGGCTGCGACCGCCGAGCGCTGGGGCGGCGAGCCCGCGTTCTCCGACCGCGACGACGACGGGCCGTGGCAGACCATCACCTGGGAGCAGACCCGGCAGCAGGCGCTCGAGATCGCCGCCGCCCTGATCGCCCTCGGCCTGCGGCCGGGCGAGCGGGTCGCGCTGATGCTGCCCAACCGGGTCGAGCACGTGCTGGCCGACCTGGGGGTGATGCACGCCGGGGGAGTGCCGGTCACCTTCTACGCGACGCTGGCCGCCGACCAGGTCCGCTTTGTCGCCGGCGACTGCGACGCCAGGATCGCGGTGCTCGACGGCGAGCCCGAGCTGGCACGGTGGCAGCCGGTGCTGGCCGAGCTGCCGGGCATAACGAAGATCATCGTCAGGGATCCGGCCGTGTGCCCGGCCGGTGAGCAGTACCTGAGCTGGGCCGATTTCACGGCGCTGGGCCGGGAGCGGCTCGCGGCCGATCCCGCCGCGGTCGCCGGGCGGACGGCGGCGATCGGCCCCGGCGACCCGGCGACCGTGCTCTACACCTCGGGCACCACCGGGAACCCGAAGGGCGTCGTCATCACCCACCGCAGCGTGATCTACGAGGTCGTGTCCGGGGAGATCAGCGGCTTCATCCAGCCGCGCACGCGGTGGGTGTCCTACCTGCCGCTCGCGCACATCGCGGAGCGGATGTTCACCATCTACCTGCCCGTGCACTATGCCTGGCACGTGTACTTCTGCCACAACGCCGCCACCGGCCTGGTCGCGACGCTCGGCGCGGTCAGGCCGACCGCGTTCTTCGGCGTGCCCAGGGTCTGGGAGAAGATCCAGGCGGGCATCCAGGCGCTGCTGGCGGCCGAGCAGGACCCGGCCAGGCGGGACGCGGTCGACGAGGCGATGGCGACCGGCCGCAAGTACCTGAAGAGCTGCGAGTTCGGCAATGTCACCCCCGACGAGCTGGGCGAGGAGTTCCGGCTGGCCGACGAGAACGTGCTGCGGCCGATCCGGTCGCTGCTCGGCCTGGGCGAGGCGGTCATGGTCGCGAGCGCGGCGGCTCCGCTGCCCCCCGACGTCGCCGAGTTCTTCGCCGGTCTCGGCATGCAGATCCTCGACGTGTACGGGATGACGGAGACCACCGGTGCTTTCACCACCAACACCCCGGCCGCGTACCGGCTGGGCACGGTCGGGCGGCCGGTCCCAGGGGTTGAGGTGCGGATCGCCGAGGACGGCGAGATCCTGACCCGGGGCCCGCTGAACACCCCCGGCTACCTGAACCTGCCCGAGCGAACCGCCGAGCTGATCGACGCCGACGAGTGGCTGCACACCGGCGACATCGGGTCGATGGATCCCGACGGGTTCCTGTCCGTGGTTGACCGGAAGAAGGAGCTCATCATCACGTCGGGCGGGGAGAACATCTCACCAGCCGCGGTCGAGAACCTGCTGGTCACGCACCCGCTGATCGGCCAGGCGCTGAGCTACGGGGACCGGCGGCCCTATGTGGTGGCGCTGCTGACCCTGGACGGCGACGTGGCGCCGGCGTGGGCCAGGGCACGCGGGATCGAGGCGTCCTCGCTGGCGGAACTGGCCGAGGAGCCCGCCGTCCTCGAGGCGGTGGGCGAGGCGGTGGCCGCGGCCAACGAGCGGCTGGCCCGCGTTCAGCAGGTCAAGCGGTGGCGGCTGCTGCCGGTGGAGTGGACGGCGGAGAGCGAGGAGCTCACCCCCACGCTGAAGCTCAAGCGCCGGGTGGTGCACGCCAAGTACGCGGACGTCATCGACGCCCTGTACGCGGGGTGAGGCGGCCTGGCCGGACGGTCACGGCCGGAAGACCAGGCAGCTGCTGGTGGCGTGCGCGTACAGCTTTTTCCCCTCGCCGCCGGTGAGGCGTGCCTCGGCCAGGGCGGTGCGCGAGCCGAGGTGCACGATGGTGCCCTCGCACCGCAGCAGCCCGGTCGACAGGGTGACCGGGCGCAGGAACTTCACGTTCAGGTCCTGCGACGTGTAGTACGAGCCCGCCGGCAGCATGCTGTGCACGGCGCAGCCGCAGGCCGAGTCGCACATCGTGGCGTACACGCCGCCGTGCACCGACCCGATCGGGTTGTAGTGGAACTCGGCCGGCGTGAACTCGAACACCACGCGGCCCGGGTCCACCGAGACCACGGTGAACCCGAGCGTGCTGGCGATCGGCGGCGCCGGGAGCCTGCCGTCGGCGATGGCGCGGAAGAAGTCGATGCCCGCCATGGCCCGCGACGCGGCCTCCGAGATCGCCGGGTCCTGCCACTGGTGGCTGCGCCGCCGCTGCCCGCCCGGCTCTCCGCCCGGCCTGACGTGGCGCAGCCCGCCGGGCTCTGCGTCCCCGGTTCGCACGCCGCCCGGGCTGACGTTACGCTGCCCTGAGAGCTGTCCCACCGCATTCTCCGTTCCCTGCCGCTGCCGCCCCGGGCAGCCGCACCCGGGCGCTGACCGAGCCCCAGCCGAACTCATACGCCGCGCCCGGCCAGCGCCGGGAGATCATCGCGAGCATCCGGGCGTTCTCCGGCAGGACGTCCATGGCCAGAATGCGCACCCCCCGCGCCGCTGCCCGCGCCACCAGCCTGCCGAGGATCTCCGAGCCGACGCCCCTGCTCTGCCAGTCGTCCGCCACCACCAGGCCGATGTCGGCCACCCGGCAGCCGCCCGGGCCGACGCTGTCCGCCGCCATCGCGTGCGCCACGATCCGGGTGCCGTGCGTCGCGACGAGCACGTCGGTGGCACTGCCAGCACCGCACATCGCGCGGAGCACCGCCGAGGCCGGGGGCGAGGCGGGGGTGAAGAACCGCAGCAACCGGGTGCGGGGCGACAGCCCGGCCACGAACGCGCTGATCGCCTCGCAATCGGTGACCGCCGCGGCCCGGTACCCGACCCCGCCGGGGGAATGCGCGGCCGCCGTTCCTTCCGGCACTGCCATCTGAGTTCGGTTCACAGACCCAGATTGCACCACCGTTGCTGAGTCTGTCAACCAGACTTAGGATGTGCGAATGAGCCGCCCGTGGATCCTTGACTACGACACCCGCAACTGCACGATCGGCGCTGCCCTGGCCATCGTGGGTGAAAAGTGGACGTTCCTGGTGCTGCGGGAGGCCTTCAACGGCGTCCGCCGGTTCGGCGACATCCAGCGCCGCATCTCGGCGCCGCGGCAGGTGCTCAGCGACCGGCTGGCCCGTCTCGTCGAGGCGGGGCTGCTGCGCAAGGTGCCGTACCGCGAGCCCGGCCAGCGGTCCCGCAGCGAGTACCGGCTGACCGAGCAGGGGCTCTCCCTGTTCCCCCTGCTCGTCGCGCTGCTGGAATGGGGCAACCGGTACGCGGTCAGCCCGGAGGGGCCGGTGGTCGAGCTCACCCACCGGGACTGCGGCGCGCCGGTGCACCTGGAGTTGCGCTGCGCGGAAGGCCACGTGGTGCCCTCGGCGCGGGAGGTCACCCCCGTCCCCGGCCCCGGCGCCCGCCTGATCGCCTGACCCTGCGCCCGACTGCCAATGGTGTGATGGACTCCACACTGTTCCTCTATGAACAGCGCGGAGTCCACGACATCAATGGCATGGCCCGAACGCACGGCGCCACGGTCATCAGCAGCACGCCGTTGGCCAGCAACAGCGCGCCGGCCGCCGCAAGAGCCTTCACGGGCAACCCCGGAGGTGCTGCCGTCCGCTGGCCATCCCCGTGTGAGACTGTAGCCGCGGCCGGCAACCGCAGCGGGCGCCCGGGAAGGGCCGGCGCGGGGCGCGCCGCATATCCAGCCGGCTCAGAACGCCGGCCGGGTCAGGGGTGCCAAGGGGGGAGGGCGGGTCAGTGTCCGGGCGCACGGCGCGGCGGCGAGTGCTGCGGATCACGCTGGCCGACGGCGGCGGGCCCGGGGGCGAGGCGGCGCGCGCCGACCTGCTCGCGGCCGAGGAGCCGCTCGGGATACGGGTGGATGGCACGGCGCTGACCATGACCATGCGCACCCCCGGCGACGACCTCGAACTTGCCGCGGGGTTCCTGGTGAGCGAGGCCGTGATCCGGTCACCGGCCGACATCGCGGAGATCAAGCTCTGCGACGGCACCACCTGCGGCCACGCCGGCCACGACGGCCTCGGCAACATCGCCGACGTGACCCTGGCCGAGGGTGTCACCGCCGCGCCGGGGGCCCGCCGCAACTTCCTGACCACAAGTGCCTGCGGCGTCTGTGGCAAGGCGAGCATCCAGGACATCTGCGTGCTGCCGCACGCGGCCCTCGCCGGCGACCAGGCGCGCTTCGCTCCCGGGATGCTGGCCGCGCTGCCGCGGCGGCTGCGTGACGCGCAGCGGGTGTTCTCGCGCACCGGCGGCCTGCACGCCGCCGGGCTGTTCACGGCCGGGGGAGAGCTCATCGCCGTCCGCGAGGACGTGGGCAGGCACAACGCCGTGGACAAGGTCGTGGGCTGGGCGCTGCTGAGCGGGCGCCTGCCGCTGGCCGGCTGCGTCCTGCTGGTCAGCGGCCGCGCCTCGTTCGAGCTGGTGCAGAAGGCCGTGCTGGCGGGCATCCCGCTGCTGGCCGCGGTGTCGGCACCCTCATCGCTGGCGGTCGAGCTCGCCGACGAGGCGGGCCTCACTCTGGTCGGCTTCCTGCGCGGCCCGTCGATGAACGTCTACACCGGGCCCGGCCGGCTGTCGGCCTGAGCCCGCCATGCCCCGGCGGAGTCAGCCTTCCGGCGGGTGGGCGGCCGGCCAGCCGCGGGCAAGCTGCTGGAGCCTGGCGGCCGTCTCCGCCAGCGGCTGCCCCCGGCCGACGGCCACGCCGAGGAAGTACGCGGTCAGTGGCGCCGCCGGCCTGTCCACCGTGTGGGCCGCGACCCTGGCCAGGTTGAGCACGGTCTTCTGGGTCGCCTCCTCGCGGTCAAGGCCGAGCTCGGCGCACAGCGCGTCGGTCCAGTCGTCCAGCGTGCTCATCGTCCTCCGTCCGACGTCGTGCCCCCGGCCGCCTCGCGGACGATCCTGCGGTCGTCAGCGAGCCGCCGGGTGATTCCCTCCCGGTCCAGCCACTCAAGCAGCGGGATCGCCACCCGCCGGGTCGTGCGCAGCGCCTGCTTGGCCTCTGCGGCCGTGAAGGGCTGCGGCAGGGCGGCCAGGATCCGCGCCGCCCGGCCCGCCGCGTCGGCGGCCAGCACCACGTTGCCGGGCAGCCGGCGCAGCAGGCCGGCCCGCTCCGCCGCCGCCA
>JASHPR010000476.1 GCA_030038015.1 Streptosporangiaceae bacterium | reverse complement strand
CTCGAGGAGGAGATCGCCCAGGCCCTCGGCCTGCCCTACCGGGTGATGAACATCGCGGTGGGCGACCTCGGGGCGTCCGCGGCCAAGAAGTACGACATCGAGGCCTGGTTCCCGGCCCAGGGGCGGTACCGGGAGATCACCTCCTGCTCGAACACCACCGACTACCAGGCCCGGCGGCTGAACATCCGGTTCCGCCGTGACCGCGACCTGGAGTTCGTGCACACGCTCAACGGCACCGGGGCGACCGCCCGCGCGCTGCTGTCGATCATGGAGAACTTCCAGGACGAGGGCGGCACGGTCACCGTTCCCGAGGTACTGCGCCGCTACGGCGCCCCGGCGACGCTCGGCACACCCCGCTAAGGCCGCCCGCGCCAGCGCCGGGTCAGGTGGGGTAGGGCTCGGGGGTGACGGTGAGTTTCCGCCCGCTGGGTGTGGTCCAGATCAGCAGGCCTGGTTCGGGCTGGCCGAGCCGCCAGCCGGGTGCTTGTTTGGTGTGGTGGTGCCGGCGGCACAGGGGGTGCAGGTTGCATTCGCAGGTTTTCCCGCCGTTGTGGTGCGGGATGGTGTGGTCGTCGTCGCAGCGGATGGCGGGGCGGCGGCAGCCGGGGAACCCGCACCGGCGGCTGCGGATCTTGATGATGTGGCGCAGCGTGTCCGGTGGCTGGTAGCTGGCGGTTTCGCGCCGGTGGGTGCAGGTGCCGGTCTCGACGGGGGTGATCTTCACGGTGGCCAGCCAGGCGGCGGGGTCGCCGGAGCCGGGCGGGCCGGGACCGTGGCGGGCGCAGCCGTGGCCGATGGCCCGGCCCTTGTTGTCGGTGACGGTGACGCACCAGCGGGTGGCTGGGGTGACGGCGAGCGCGGCGGCCACCTCGCGGCAGGTCCCGGCGTCGGCGGGGCCGGTCCCGGGGATCTCGCCGGGGGCATCGGAGCGGCCGAGCCAGGTGGCGGCGGGCATGGTCAGGTTCACCGAACCGCCCATGCCGGTTGCCGGCCAGCCGCCCAGGCCGCTCGTTGCGCCAGCCTCTCGCGCCGGGCCGCAGAAGCCGCCTCCTCCGGCTGCCGGGTCAGCGCCGGAGGCGCTGCCTGGTGGCAGCAGGGTTGCCAGGGGCTGGCCGGTGAGCCGGGCGGTGTAGGCGGCGGCGCGCAGCTGGTCATGGCTGCCCGGCACGCCGTGGGCCTTCAGCCAGGCGGCGTCGGCGTCCAGGGTCTTGTCCGCGGCGATCACGGCCGCGGGGGGCAGGTCCCGCCCGGCCAGCGCGGCGGTGCCGGCGGCCTCGGCCCAGGTTTCCACCCGGGCGTCCTGCTGCGCCCGCTCACGGCGGCGGATCGCGCCCTGCGGGTCACACGCCAGAACCGCGCGCTGGCAGGCGGCGGCCAGCTGCCCGGTGGTCATCCCCGCCGCGTACGGCAGCACCGCGTCCTGCACCGCCACCGCGTGCTCCTCCGGCAGCAGGGCGGTGTGGTCGGCGATGACGGCGGCCCGGCGGGTGTCGATCAGCCCGGCGGCCAGCATCGCCCGGGTCGCGTCCAGCCGTTCCAGCCGCCGGGACAGTTCCACCAGGGACGTGGCCGACCGGCCGGTCAGCGTGAGCATGGCGGCGACCTCCTCGGTCACGTGCTCACCCTCACGGCCGCCGGGGCCCGCGCGGCGGGCGTCCAGCTCGGCCACCACGGCCAGCTTCAGCTCACCCGCCCAGGACTCCAGCCGCGCCGCGGCACCGCCCAGCCCGGCCAGCTCGTCATCGGAGCACGCGCCCAGCCCGCGCCGCCGCGCCTGCCCGGCATGCCAGGCCAGCTCCTCCCCGGGCAGCATCACATCCAGCGGCCCGCCCGCGGCGAACCCGGCCCCCGTCCCGCCCACCCGGTGGGTGAACCCCGCCTCCAGCGCTTCTGCGACGGGCTCGCCGCCGCGCAGCAGGCTGGCGTGCTCGTCGTCGGGCAGCGCCAGCCACTCCGGCGGCGGGGCGTCCGCCAGCTCATCGGCGCAGAGCATCCTGGCGGCGGACGCGCCGCAGCCGGGCGGCGCCGGCGCTGCAGCGGGATGGCTGTCGCATGGATCGCCGGCAACGTCCGGGCCGTCGTCGAGCCGGGCCAGTTCCGCCACCTCGTCGGCCGTCAGATCCCCGGCGGTCGCCAGCCGGGCCGCGAGCATGTCCCGCTCCAGCGGCGGGCGCGCGCGCAGCGGCTCGCCGGCAGACGGCTGGCTGTCGGCGATGCTGGCCATCGGCGCCCTCCTGCCCGCGAGTCCGGTAGCGCGCTCACTTATTCGATAATTGATTCGATAGTACCATCATTCTGCCCTCAGGCAATCAAATTTATGAGCGACTGACCTCTGCCGCGCCGACCGGATGCCCATGACGGAGCGGGCGCCCGGGAACGGCAGCCACGCCTTGCCGACGGGCCGGTCAGGAAGCCGACCGGACGCCCATGACGGAGCGGGCGCCCGGCATCGGCTGCCACCCCTTGCCGCCGGGCGGGTCAGGAAACTGCCGCGCCCCCGTCGGCCGCCGTCCCCGGGTCACCGGTGGCTATCGTCAGCCTGGCCAGCAGCGCGGCGCCGTCCGGCGAGCCCAGGCCGGTGCAGGCGTCCCAGCCGGGGCCGGCCGAGTAGGCCCCGTTGCTGCCGGTGGTGATGTCCTGGAACCCCGGCGCCGCCTGGCCGGCGGCGACGCCGGCGTAGAGCTGCGTCTGGATCAGCCCGAACGTGCCGCCCGTCGCCTGCGCCAGCCGGGCGGTCAGCGCCGCCCACAGCGGGGCGACGGCGCTCGTGCCGCCGATCACCGCCGGCTTGCCGTCGACCAGCACCTGGTAGCCGGTGTTGGGGTCGGCGTCGCCCGCCACGTCCGGCACGCCACGGCCGGAGCTGCCGCTCGCCGTCTCCGGCACGCCGACGCTCGCCTGCCAGGCCGGCAGCGCGAACACGTCGCTGACCCCGCCGCCGCCCGCGCCGCCGCTTGACCCGTCGTTCCACACGGTCTCCGAGCTGATCACCCCGGTGGCGGGGTCGGCCTGCAGGCTGGTCCCGCCGCAGGCCAGCGCGTGCGGGCTGGACGCGGGGAAGTCGACGTGCGGCTGGCCGTCGGTCACGCCGTCGCTGCTCCCGTTGTCCCCCGCCGCCACGCACACGGTCACGCCGAGCGCTGCCCCGTCGGCGATCGCCGCGTCGAGCGCGGATCTGGCCTGCGCGGTCCACGAGTCTTCCGACTGGCCCCAGCTGATGCTGACGGCGGCCGGAGTCGGCGTGGCGTGCACCGCCGTGGTCACGGCGTCGATGAAGCCCTGGTCGGTGTTGGGCGCGAAGTAGACGACCAGGCCGGATCCTGGTGCCACCGAGCCGGCGACCTCGATGTCGAGCAGCACCTCGCCGTCCGCGCCGTTCGGGTCCTGGTCCGGCACGTTGCTGGCGCCGTCGACGTCCTGCGCGGTCACCGAGGGAACGGCGACGCCGAGGCCGGAGAAATAGGTGTCCAGATCGCTGGCGGAAAAGCCGCCGCCGAGCTCGATGATCCCGATTGTCTGGCCGGTCCCGTCGGTGCCGGCCGGGAACTGGTAGATCCCGGCTACCTGGGGCGGGGTGTAGGAGACCGCGACCGCCGCGGGGTCGGCAAGCCTGGACTGCTTCCTGGCCTGCGGGCGGGTGTCCAGGCCGAGCACGGCGACCACGACGCCGTCGAGCTCGGCGGGCAGCTGCAGCACGCCCTCGCGGTACCGGTGCGTCACCCGCTGGGAGCTTCCCGGAACCTGGCTGGTCACCAGGGACAGCTCTGTCCCGAACGCGGCCGCCAGCGCCGACAGGGTGCCGGCCACGGTGACCCGGCGGGAACCGGCATCCTGGCCCGTCACCTCGAGGCCGAGCCCGGCGAGCGTGCCGGCGGCCAGCTCGGCGTCGGCCGGGTCGGCTCCGTAGCGCTGCTCGAGTTCGGCCCTGGTGAGCCGGACGGGCGCGCCCGAGGCGTCCAGCGGCAGCTCGGCGCGCCTGCGCAGGATCAGGGTGATCTCGGCGCGCTGCGACCCGTCGACGGGCCCCGCAGGCTCGGCGCCCGGCAGCGGGCCGCGCTCGCTGGCTGGCAGCTGGACGAAAGACCTTCCGGCCATGTTGCTCCCCCTCGCCCGATCCCCGGGCCAGATGGCCCCGAAAAGGTTACTGCCACCGGGCGGCGTCGCTCGGGTGTTTCGCCGGCAACGCCGGAGGGCTGCGCAGACGTGAGCCGCCCCGCGGTCAGACCGCCTGCGTGACCGGCCTGGTGTCCCTCGCGTCGACCGGCTCGCCGCAGGCCGCGCACACCAGCTCGGCCACCAGCCGGTGCCCGCAGCGGTGCTCGATGACCATGGGCGGGCCGTCGTCGCCCGCGAGATACTTGTCCCCCCAGCGCATCAGGGCGGCGATGACCGGGTACAGGTCGCGGCCGGCCTCGGTCAGGCGGTACTCGTAGCGGGCCGGGTGCTCTGAGTACTGCCTGCGCTCCAGGATCCCGGCCGCGACCAGGGTGCGCAGGCGGGCGGCCAGCGTGTCGCGGGGCGCCCCGGTGCGCCGGATCATCTCGTCGAACCTGCGGTTGCCCAGGAACACCTCGCGCACGGCGAGCAGCGCCCACTTCTCCCCGACGATGTCGAGCGTGCGCGCGATCGAGCACGGCCGCGGGCTGCTGGCTGAGGCTGTCACACCCGCAGTATACGGGGTGAGTTTGAAAACTGGATGCACCATGCTAGGGTGCATCCAGATTCCGGACTGACTCGAGGGAGACCTCTCGTGAGCCTCAGCCCCCAGGCCGCCGCCGCCAGGCCGGTCACCGTCCCGGGCCCGCGCGGGGCGGCAGCGGTGGTCGGCGTGCTGTCCCTGGCCGTGTTCATGTCCAGCCTCGACCTGTTCATCGTCAACCTGGCGTTCCCGTACATCGGCCGGCAGTATCCGGGCACCAGCCTGAGCTCGCTGTCCTGGGTGCTCAACGGCTACACGATCGTGTTCGCCGCGGTCCTCGTGCCCGCCGGGCGCTGGGCCGACCGGGTCGGGCGCCGGCGGCTCTTCGTCGCCGGCCTGGCCG
The DNA here is from genome assembly GCA_030038015.1 of Streptosporangiaceae bacterium. GTDB lineage: Bacteria > Actinomycetota > Actinomycetes > Streptosporangiales > Streptosporangiaceae > JASHPR01. The sequence continues at coordinate 8,818 of JASHPR010000476.1, read as the reverse complement.
CGTTCGTCGCGGGCTCGGCGTTCTGCGGCCTGGCACCCGGGGTCGCCGCGCTGATCGCGGCCCGGGTCGTCCAGGCGGCCGGCGCCGGCCTGATGGTGCCGGCTTCCCTGTCGCTCCTGCTCGCCGCGGTACCCGCCCGGGAGAGGTCCCGCGCGATCGGCACCTGGTCGGCCGTTGGCGCCCTGGGCGCCGCGCTCGGCCCGGTGATCGGCGGGAGCCTGGTGCAGCTCAGCTGGCGGTGGGTGTTCTGGATCAACCTGCCCGTCGGCCTCGCGGCGATGCTGCTGGCGGGCCGGGTGGTGCCAGAAAGCAGGGACGGCCACGTCCAGGGCCGCCCGGACCTGATCGGCGCCGGGCTGCTGGCGGCATCCGTCGGCCTGGTCGCGCTCGCGCTGGTCGAGGCGCCGGGCTGGGGCTGGGGCTCGGCAAGCTTTGCCGGCCTGCTGGCCGCCGCGCTGGCCTCCGGCGCGGCCATGGTGGCCAGGTCGCACCGGCACCATGCCCCGGTGATCGAGCTGGGCCTGCTCCGCTCCCGGACCTTCAGCGGCGCGTTCTTTGCCTCGGTCCTCTACTACGCGGCGTTCGGGGCGTTCGTCCTCAACTCGGTCGAGTTCCTCACCGGCGTATGGCACTACTCCGCGGTGCGGGCGGGCCTGGCGATCGGGCCCGGGCCGCTCATGGTGCTCCCGTTCGCCCGGCTGGCCGCGCCCTGGCTGGCCGCCCGGATCGGCGGCCCCGGCCGGGTGGCGGTGATCGGCTGCGCCGTGAACGCGGGCGCCCAGCTGCTCTGGCTGAGCCAGATCCAGGCCCACCCGGCGTACCTGACCCACCTGCTGCCCGCCCAGCTGCTCGGCGGCGCCGGGGTCGGCCTGACGATCCCGTCGCTGCTCGGCGCTGGCAGTGCCTCGCTGCCGCCCGCCCGTTTCGGCACCGGCAGCGGGATCCTCAACATGGCCCGGCAGGTGGGAACGGTCCTGGGTGTCGCGGGGCTGGTCGCGCTCCTCTCCCACGCCGGCCCGGGGAATCTGCTGGTGCCGTACCGGCATGGCGTGACCCTGATCATCGCCTTCTTCGCGGTCGCGGGCATGGTCAGCGCGGGCCTGCTGACCGCCCGGCCGCCCCGGGCGACGGCCCCCGATCCAGAGGCCGCCCCAGTAACGTAGGAGCGGTGAGCACCCGGATCCTGGGACGCGGCGAGGCGGAGAAGCGCTACACCGCCCGCGGCAGCGTGATGCTCTTCAAGGCCCTGGCGGAGCAGGATGGCGGCGACTTCTCCCTGATGGAGCGCACGCTGCCGCCCGGCGGCCGCCGCCCCCCGCCGCATCGCCACACCAACTGCTCGGAGGCGTACTTCGTGCTCGCCGGGCTGGTGACGGTCACGGTCGAGGATGAGGAGCTGGCCGTCGGCCCCGAGGGATTCGTCCTGGTCCCCAGGGGCACGGCGCACACCTTCGGGAATCCGGCAGAACGTGACGCCAGGCTGCTGGTCATCCACGCACCGGCCATGGACGCGTACTTCGCCGGGCTGCACGAGCTGTGGGCCCGCGACGAGGCCCCGTCGCGCGACGAAGAGCGAGCGCTCATGGCCCGCTTCGGGATGGAACCGGCGTAGCCCGCACCAGCCTGGGGCCCGCTGTCCGCACGGCGTCGACCGCGAACGCCACGAGCAGCACGAACAGCCCGATCCCGGCCAGGACGTACAGGTTCCCCGCGATGAGCTGCAGCCCGTGCCAGTGGTACTCGACGTACCACCGCCGGTCACCCAGTCTGAGGTAGGTTTCCGGGTCGGTGTTGGGGGGCGCCCAGATCAGCCCCTTCGAGAACCCGCCCAGATCGTGCGGCTCGCCCCAGAGGCTTCCCGGCCAGGCGCCGAAAACGCCGGCGATGCCGATGGCCAGGCCGGCCGCTGCCCAGCGGGCCACGGGGCGCCGCGCCCGCACCGCGTAGCCGGCGGCGGCGGCCGTCCCTGGCACGATCCACACCCAGTGGTGATCCCAGCTCACGGGGGAGATCAGCAGCCCGGTAAGCGCGCAGGTCAGCAGTGCGACCATTTGGTGACCGGCCCGGTCGAGAACGGCGGCGCACGCCAGGCCGACGACCGTGGTCAGCGCCGCCACCACCAGCCATGCCGGCTCCGCGCCCGCGACGCTCCCGGTGAACCTGGTGATGATCGCCCGCAGCGACTGGTTTCCCTCCCAGCCGATAAACCCGTCGCGGCTGCCGTTGATGAACAGGCCGTCCAGCCACCATTCCCTGGAATCGCCCGGCAGCACCGCGAATCCCAGCAGGACCGTCGCCGCGAAGGTCCCCGTAGCCACCGCCGCCTGACGGAACCTCCTGGTCAGCAGGAGGTACGGGATGAAGATCAGCGGTACGAGCTTGATGCCGGCCGCGAGGCCGACGCCCGCGCCCTTCCACCACCGCCGGTCGGGCTGGCACAGGTCCCAGATGATCAGCGTCATCAGCACGATCTCTATCTGGCCCAGGTACAGCGTTCGCTGCACCGGCTCGGTCCAGAACAACGGCGCGGCCAGCAGCAGCGTCGCGCCGAGCCTGGCCGGGCCGCGCCGGTATCCGAGCCCGCCGAACGTCAGCCAGATCGTGGTCAGCAGGGCCGCGATGTTCACGCCGACGGAGATCTTCCATAGCGTCCAGAAGGAGGTCAGCGTCAGGACCGTGAACGCCATCCCGGCGAACGGTGGGTAGGTGAACTGCAGTAGCGCTGGCCCCCGCCAGTCGTACAGCGGCGACGCGCGGTGCGGGTTGTAGGCAGGCCGGATGTGCCGGACGATGAGCCCGCCGTCCCGGTACACGCGAAGGTCGACGGCGTCCATCCAGTCGACGGTCGGATGTGTCTTGGCGTAAACGACGTATGTGGCCAGGGCAGCGCCGAACGCGACGGCGCCTGCGGCGAGCAGCCGGCCGCTGCGCCGGTGCCGGGCGGGCGCGACCGTGCCCTCCCGGAGGACAGCCGGATCGCTGGCGGTGGTCACGCCGTCCCCTTGATGCTCACCCGTGCACGATATCCGCTACCGGTATAGGTTCCGGGTCATTCATCACGATCGTGCACGAACAGGGCTGCCAGCGCGAGGCTGCCGCCTGGCACGCCGCATATCGGGTACTCCCGTGGCGGGATCGCGAGCGCCGGCGTGTTGCCGAGCTTCCGTGACAGCACCTCGGCCGGGTGCCCGCGGCACTAACCTGCATACCGGGACCCTAATATCGGGAACGCCGGGGACAGCGAGGCGCGGCTGCTGGTGATTCACTCCCCGGCCATGGACGCCTACTTCGCCGGGCTGCACGACCTGTGGAACCGCGGCCAGCCGCCGTCGGCGGACGAGGAGCGAGCGCTCATGTCCCGCTTCGGCATGGAGCCGGCGTAGCGGGCTGACGGTTACTGGGTCTTGCCCGCCAGTCGCGTCACGACTCGCTAACCGCGCACGTCCTGCAGGCCGGGAAGCGGAGGCAGCCCGGACATACGAGCCATGCAGCCAGGGACATACGAGCCATATTGTATCCGTGTGAAATCACTCGCGGCCCGCGCGCTGCAGGGCCCCTACACGCAGCGCCGACCCGGAACAGGGCTTCTGATGGCCGGGGTGATCGCGTTCGCGCTGATCATGGCCAGCTACCTCGTCTACAAGATCGCCCACCCATACAACTGGACGATGGACCCGGTCGACCTGTATGTGTACCGTTCGGGCGGCCTCATCGTCCGGCACGTGCGGCCGTTCTATAACCCGCACAGAGCCGCGCCGCTTTATGACTGGCCCGGTTATACCAACCTCAAGCTCAAGTTCACCTACCCGCCATTCGCCGCGGTGATCTTCGTGGTGGTGTCGTTCATCCCTTGGTCTGTGCTGCCGAGGCTGGTGGTGCTGGCGAACATCGGCCTGCTGGTCTTGGCGTTGTGGTTCACCTACGGGGGCCTGGGCTACCAGTCCCGCCGGGTGCGGCTGGGCGCGGCGCTGCTGACGGCGGCGGCGGTGTTCTGGATTGAGCCGGTGATCCGGACGATCTACCTGGGCCAGGTGAACCTGGCCCTGATGGCGCTGATCATGTGGGACATGTGCCAGCCGGACCGTCGGCGGTGGAAGGGGGCAGGGGTGGGGATCGCGGCGGGGATCAAGGTCGTCCCGCTGATCTTCATCCCGTACCTGCTGGTGACCAGGAGGTTCCGGCAAGCCGCGGTGGCGAGCGCGGCATTTGCGGCCACGGTGCTGGTCGGGTTCGTATTCCTGCCCGCTGACTCGGCTAAGTGGTGGTTTGGAGGGCTGTTCTTCGACGGCGGCCGGACCGGCTTCGTCGCGTGGGAAGGCAACCAGTCGCTGCGCGGGCTGATCGCCCGGCTGATGGGCAGCGTGGCGGGCTCCACGGATGTCTGGCTGGCGGTGACCGTGCTGGTGGTCGCGGCAGGGCTGGCGTGCGCGGCGCTGCTGGACCGCAAGGGACACCGGATCGCCGGGCTGCTGACCTGCGCGCTGACCGGGCTGCTGGCATCCCCCGTAAGCTGGGACCATCACTGGGTGTGGATCGCCCCGGGGATCGCGGTCGCAGCGCATTACGCGGTGCAGGCCATGAATACGAGTCGTGGCGCCCGCTGGGCCGCGCCCGGCCGCGCGGCCTGGCAAGGCCGGGCGGCGTACTGGCGGGACTGGGCCGCCCGCGCCCGGGGCTGGGCGTCAAGCGGGGGCCGCGGATACTGGGCGCTTGCCGTGGGCATGCTGGCTCTCTACAACGGGTGGCCGCGGCCCCTATTCGGCGGCCGGTGGGGTTCCTTCGCTCTCGGCATCATCTGGCTCCCGCCGAGCACCGGCGACGCCACTTACAACAAGTACGGCGACCGGCCCTGGTACGCGGAATACCACTGGCATGGCCTCCAGTTGATCACCGGCAACGCGTATGTGCTCGGCGGCCTGGCGCTGCTGGGCATTCTCCTGGTCCTGGCCTGGATCGCTCCCAGCCCGCGTCCTGCCCCGGACCTCCCCGCCGCGCAGAGTCCTCCCGTGGACGATGCGATGTCGAACAGCGCGCTGTCGAACTGAGTGAGTTTTCGCGCTTTCTCGGTCGACTCCCAGGCCGTCCCTGGAGCGGGCCAAGCCGGCGGCATGCGGCATCCTCGGTAAGTTCGGGCCGCGGCCTGCGGTCCATCCTGATGCCGATCTCCCGCGAGGCAGCCGCGGGAGCGCACGAGACGGGGCGCCGGGGCCAACCCTGGTCACGGCGACGAGCCGATCCTCGCGGTAAGGTTCGGCTCGTGAGGAAGGCAGCCGACGTTACCGCGTCGGCGCATGCCAGGGCCGGGACGCCGGCGCCCGCCGGGCCGCTCCGCCGGGTCCGCCGGATCGGCTACGCGATCTTGGCACTCCAGCTTGCCTGCTTCTTCACCTGGAGCGCGATCCTGTATCGCCGTTTCTCGCTGACCCTCGACTTCGCGGTCTACCATCAGGCCTGGTACCTGATAGCGCACGGCAACCTCGATCCCTATAACACCGTGCAGAGCGGCTACCCGTTCTGGCGGGACCACTCCGAGTTCATAATGTGGCCCCTGGCGCTTTTCTATTGGATATGGCCGCATGATGTGCTGCTGCCCTGGCTGCAAGACGCCGGCGTTGTGGTGGCCGAGGCGGTGGCGTTCACCTGGCTGTGCGAGCTTGCCGAGAAGTACCGGCCGGGCAGGGACGCCGCCTGGCTGGCCGCCGCCGGGCTCGTTCTGCTTGCGGCCAACCCGTGGACGTGGCGGGCGATCAGCTTCGACTTCCACATCGAAACCGTGGCCGTCGCGTTCGTCGCGCTGCTGGCCTGGGATCTGGCGAACGGACGGCGCCGGGCGTGGGCCTGGGCAGTGCCGCTGCTTGCCTGCGGCGACGTGGCGGCCACCTACCTTGTCGCGCTCGGGCTCGGAGGCGTGCTGGCCGGCCGGCGCTGGCGGCTGCAGGGCTCGGTCCTGGCGTGCCTCGGCGTGGGCGCCTTGCTGCTCATCACGCTCATCCACGGCAACAGGAGCTCCCCTATCTGGTCTTACGCCTACCTGGCCGGGCCTCCCGGCGCGCCGTTCGGCGTGGCCGCGCTGGTGAAGGGGATCGCCAATCATCCGCTGAGGGTGCTCCGGGTGCTCTGGGCCAAACGCGTGGACGTGTGGACGAACCTGGCGCCGTCCGGGCTGCTTGGAGTCGGCTTCGTCTGGCTGCTGCCGATAACGATCGTGGTATTGCTCACGAACACCCTCGCTCAGGGCGATATATTCGCGGTTCCCGGATTCCAGACCCTGCCGCTCTACGTTTTGCTGCCGGTCGGTACGGTCGCCGTCCTTGGCCTGCTAGCCCGGCGTCACCGCCACGCGGCTCTGCTGCTCACCGGCCTCGTGGTGGCGCAAGCACTTGCCTGGGCGGCGGTGTGGGGACCGCGGACAGAGCATTGGCTCCGGGTGCCCGCTCCCGCGGCGGCGACGCTGGCCAGCATCGAGTCACGCATTCCCGCCTCCGCTGAAGTGATCGCGTCCCAGGGCGTGGTAGGCCGTTTCTCCGGCCGCACCGACGTCCGAGCGCTCACCGGGGCCGGGCCGATCCCGCTCAGCGGTGGCACAACCTGGTTTGTCGTCGTCCCACGGGAGGGGATAGAGACGGCGGCCAGGGCGACTTCGATGGCGTTCATCCGGGAACTGGCCGGCCCGCTGCATGCTGTGCTCGTCGCGCACGCGCACGGCGTGTGGGCCTTCCGCTGGCGGCCACCGCCTGGGACGCACGCGATCACCGTACCGGCCGGTCCGTGACCCTCGCCGCCTGGCCGACGCCACGCGGCGGGTCGGCAACGGCAAGCTAAGGCAGGCCCCGCGCCCTGAGCCGACTGAGCACGTTCCTCCGGTAGACCATAATGTGGCAGTCCGCTACCCGGTAGATCGCGGCCGGTCGCCCGAAGCTTTGCTCGGCGTCCGCGACCGGGATGCCGTCGGAATCGTCGGCGATCACGAACGTCGCCCGGTGCCGGGAAGCCGCGTACCAGCCGGGTTTCGTCTCCCAGTAGTAAGGGACGAGGTGGTTTTTGCCCGAAGTGATCGCACGAACCTGAACCCGGTCCCCCGACTCCAGGGTTACCGCCGAGGCATCCCAGTACCCGGCAATGCCGTAAGTGAGTCGGTGGGCCTTGAGCCACGCGGCGAGGGTAACAGCGGGCGACGTCGCGGGGGGCTGGGTGGCCGCGGCGGCCAGTGGCAGCACCGCGGCAAGGGCGGCCGCGGCCAGCGCCACGGGGGCCCGCCTCGCGCCGACGATCCGGCCGGGCACGCAGGCCCGCGCGGCGAGGACCGCGCCGCAGGGCAGCACCGCGGCGATCTCACGCTGATCGGTTGTCGTCGCCATCACGGAGACGATGAATACCGCGAGGTTGAGGACGATCGCGGCGCACACCAGTTGCTCGGCCCGGCTGGCGGCGCGCCAGGTCCAGACGACCTTCGCGAAGCCGAATGCGGCGGCCAGCAGGCAGGCCCACCCGAGGGCGGCTGCTGCGACGCGCGGCATTGTGTCCGGACCGACGACCGTCGCCCCGAAAAGGGTGCGGATGTAGTGCAAGGTCAGCAGCGCGTTGTGCGCCCATTGCCCGGGCGACGATATCGCGGTCTTCGGCGGCACCACCGCGAAGGCGCCGAGGCGCACCATCATCTGGCGGGCCAGCATGGCCAGCGGTACGGACACGGCGGCGGTGATCGCAATCATCGCATCCACAGTGCGGATCTTCCGCGCGGCCAGGACGCGATATGCGCACACCAGCACGACCGCCGGCACGGCGACGTAGAGGACCGTCGCGTCGCCGATCTGACCAGCACACAGGATCACGAGGAGCAGCGGCGGCGTGAAACGCCAGCCCGGAGCCCGCTCGATCAGCAGGAAGGAGCCCAGCAGGAACGCAGAGGTCCCGATGTGGTCCGGCTTCTGCAGCAGGATCGCCACACCTTGCCCCGTGACGAGCGGCCCGGCCAGCACCGCGACCGCGACTCCGCAGCGGGCTGCCGCAGCCGCGCCGCGGCTGTTCGTGCGAGCCAGGGCCACGCAGCAGGCCGCGACGGTCAGGTAAGTGAGCGCGCTGGCAATATGGCAGGTCGTGCTGGTGAGCCCGAACAATGACTCGGTGATCGCGAGCAGCGGAAGTTCGAAGGTGTATACCGACGCGTCGCCGGTGACCCAGCCATGCAGCAGGAGGTTGCCGTGGAGCATGTCCCACGCCTGCAACGCATTGTTCGCCCCGTCCGAGTTGACCGGGCTGCTGAGCGAGATCCGCAGGAAAAAGGCAAACAGCACCAAACCGCCGCCGGCCCACGCCGCCGCGGTCCATCGGCGGCGCGCTGCCGCTTGGGGACCGCGCGAACCGACACGGCGCAGCGGCCTTGCGGCCTGCGTGGCGGCCGGATCGGGGTGACCCGAATGCTGCTCACCCACGTGCATACCGGAACCCTAATACAGGCAGCACTGAGGCAGTTGTGGTCCCGCGTGGTCAGCTGCCAGGCGCCGCAGTAGACGGTGAACTGATCCTTGGCGTACCGGCCAGTGGTGTTGCGCACCCGCCACGCCTTGCAGATGATCGCCAGGTCCGGCCCGCGGGCGTGTGTCGCAGGCGTAGTCCTGTCCGTTAGCGCAATAATCACCAAGCCAGCGGGCGCCGAGTAGACCGCCGGAAATCCGGGAAACCGCTACCGTCGGCCGAGCGGCCGAAGAACCTTTCTTCCTCGCAGAAGGAAGGCTGGCTCCGTATCTCCACGGCTCCGCCGCAGTCTTCGGTGGCGGCCTTGGCGTACCCTGCCGGTCATACGTATCATGACGCGAGC
>JASHPR010000475.1 GCA_030038015.1 Streptosporangiaceae bacterium | reverse complement strand
GGCGTTGGCGACCACCTCTCCGGCACCCGTGACCGACGGGCGGACATGCTCGCGCACGCCCGTCCGTACCGTGTCCCGACTTCCCCCTGCCACCCCGTCATTTTCCAGGTAATGCAATATCAATGGCAAACAATGACGTGTGCGTCACATGACAGTGGCGTCGGCCAGGCGGCAGGTTTGGCGCCCGGTTGAGCGCGACGCCGGAACCCGCGGCTCGAGGTCTGCACCGCCGTTCGCAGCGTTTAAGCTGCGGAAAAATAGTTTGCATCATCGAACAACCTCATGCTACTTAATGCGGCTGACATGATCGTCAGTTTCCGTATAGGTCCGGGTCCCGAATGTGAAACCGCGGCGAGGCGGGGAGCGGGCGGCCCCCGGAAGGTGGCGGCTGACGGGCACGGTGCGCCCTCGCGCCTGCAGCCGGCTGCGGAGCGTCCCGGCTCTCTACCGTCCCGTCCGCGGCCCTAGTCAGGGCACGGGCACTAGGTCCGCCACAGGAGGACCAGCGCGCAGTCATCGGAGCCGCCGATGACCTGCTGCATGGTCGTCACCAGGACTGCGGCGCCGGTCTTGAAGCTGCTGGTCAGCATGTCTGCGGCTGCGGCGAGCAGGCGGTCGGTGCCCGCGTCGATGTCCCGGCCCGGCGCTTCGATCAGCCCGTCGGTGTAGAGCATCAGGGCATCGCCGCGGTGCAGGACGCCGCGCTCCTGCTGGCTCGCGGCGCCGTGCAGGTCCGGGACCACGCCCAGGACGATCCCGCGCGCCCCGGTCAGACGCCAGCGGCCCGCCGCCGCGTCGTAGTGCGCGGCCGGCGGGTGCCCGGCCGAGGCGAGCACGTATTCGCCTGACGTCAGGTCCAGCGCGAGGTGGACGGCGGTGACGAAGCCTTCGGGGGCCGGCCCGCGGCGCAGGTACGCGTTGCAGGCGGGCAGGAACCCCTCCCGCGGAACCGAGCCGAGCAGCCCGCCGAAGGCGCCGGAAAGCAGCAGCGCCCTGGTCCCGGCCTCGATGCCCTTGCCCGACACGTCGACGAGGGCCACCTCCAGCGTCTTGCCGTCGCAGGCCGACACCACGAAATCGCCGCCGAACGAGGAGCCGCCGGCCGGCCGCAGGACCACCGATGACCCCCATCCCTCGCCGAGTTCGGGCAGCTTCCCCTGAGCCCGGATGCGGTCCCGCAGCTCGACCAGCATCTGGTCGCCGCGCAGGCCCTGGACGCCGAGCTTCTCCCTGGTCCGCGCCAGGACGTCGGCGAAGGCCGCGGTCAGCACGATCGTGGCGATGATCCCTGCCCCCGCCTTGTCCTCCACGACGTCGTAGATGAGGCCGGCCCCGGCGAAGGCGAAGAAGATGCGCAGGGCCCGCGGCCACAGCAGCAAGCCGCCCGCCAGGATCGGCAGGATCATCACGCCGGGTGAGAACCACCAGACGGACACGTGCACGGCGGCCACCGCGATGGCGATCGCCAGCGCCGACAGCGCGAACGCTAGCCGCCGGTTCCTGGTGATGAACTGACTGGTCAGCTGGGTGCGCAGGGCGCGCAGCACCTTCCAGGCCCGGCGCCGGCCCCCTGGGCTCCTCCGGTCCGCACCGCCCCGCGCCGGGAGGGATCCGGCCGGCTCGGGAGGTTGCGGAACGGTAACCATGATGCGGGCACTGTATTCGATACCGGCCGGGGTCGGCTAAACCAGTCGCGTCACCGGGCGGCCCGCGGTACGAAACATACATGACCAACTCGGTACCGGGCGGCGACCATCCGTACCCGATCAGGTCAGTCGGCCCCGAGGAGTTCGACGATTTCCAGGCCGTGGGCATGCACGCCTTCCACGGTTCACTGCTCTCCGAAGGCGACCGGGACCTGGTGCTTTCCCGGCTCGAGTTCGACCGGAGCCTGGCCGCCTTCGACGGGCGGGACCTGGTCGGCACCGCGGCCGCCTACAGCTTCCGGCTGACCGTGCCTGGGCACCGGATGCTGCCCGCGGCCGGGGTGACGTGGGTCTCCGTGCTCCCCTCGCACCGGCGGCGTGGCGTGCTGACTCACATGATGGCCCGGCAGCTGGCCGACGTGCGCGACCGGGGCGAACCGCTGGCGGTGCTGTGGGCGTCGGAAGCCGTGATCTACCCCAGGTACGGCTATGGCCGCGCGATGTGGCACACCGACAGCACCCTGCGCCGGGGCGAGGGCGCGCTGGCGGCGACCGTGCCGACCGATAGCCGCCTCCGGCTGCGGATCGCCGACCCCGCGGCCGCGCGGCCCGAGCTGGCCAAGGTCTACGACGCCGTGCTGCCGTCCCGCCCGGGATTCATCGCGCGGAACGAGCCATGGTGGCGGAGCGCGATCTACGACCCGCCCGAGGAACGGCACGGCGCGAGCCCGCTGCACTGCGTGCTGGCCGAAGACGACAGCGGGCCGCGCGGCTACGCGCTCTACTCGGGCCAGAGCCGCTGGGACGAGCAGACGTCGCTTCCCGGCGGCGTGCTCCGGGTGCGCGAGATGATGGCCGCCGACCCGGCGGCCAGCGCCGCGCTCTGGTCCGACCTGCTCGGCAGGGACCTGACCGGCGAGTTCCACGTGCACCGGCGTCCCGTCGATGACCCGCTGCTGTATCAGCTCGCCGACCCCAGGCGGGCCCGGCCGCGGCTGAAGGACGCGCTGTGGGTGCGGATCACCGACGTCCCCGGCGCGCTGGCCGGGCGCCGCTACTCATGCCCGGTCGACATCGTGATCGAGGTGCGGGACCGGCTGATCCCGGCGAACGCCGGGCGGTGGCGGCTGTCCGCCGAGGGCGCGGCGGCCGACGGCGGGGCGGCCGCGGGCGTGGCGGCCACCGCCGCGTGCGTGCCGACCACCGCCGCGGCCGACGTGGCGTTCGACGTCGCCGAGCTCGGCGCCGCCTACCTGGGCGGCACCCGGCTCGGCGCGCTGGCCGGGGCCGGGCTGGTCACCGAGCTGCGGCCCGGCGCCGTCCGGCAGCTGTCCGCCGCCATGTCCTGGGACCCCGCCCCCTGGTGCCCGGTGGCCTTCTAGGACGTCGCGCATCCCGCGCAGCGGCGAGAAGAACACCCACCACCCGGCCGCCCAGCTCCCCCCGAACGCGATCCACAGCGTGGCGCGCACGCCGAGCAGGGTGCCGAACGCGCCGCCGAGCACGCCGCCCAGCGGGAGCGTGCCCCAGACGACCCAGCGGACGGCCGCGTTCATCCGCCCGAGCAGCCGCGGCGGGCAGATCGCCTGCCGGTAGCTGACCTGCGCCACGTTGTACACCACGGCGCTGAAGGAGAACGCGGCGAAGCCGGCCGGGAACAGCGCGACCCGCCAGCCGGGCTCGGCCAGCGGCACGATCAGCTGCGGGAGGCCGAGCACGAGCATCGAGAACCAGACGATGCGCGCCGAGCCGAGGAGCCGGCTCAGCCGGCCCGACAGCACCCCGCCGGCCACGCCGCCGAGGCTGGCCACGGCGATCAGCAGCCCCGTGTCGGCGGGCCGGACGTGCAGGACCCGGACCAGGAAGATGATCTGCAGGGCAGCGGCCATGGCGCCGAACAGGTTCCCGGTTCCGGTGCACGCCACGATGCTGCGCAGGATCGGGTGCCTGAGCACGAACGAAAGACCCTCGGAGATCTCGGCCCGCAGCCCGCGCCGCGGGGACGGGTCCCGTGCTTGTTCGCGGGTGCGGATGGCCAGCAGGGACGCCACCGAGACGGCGTACGAGATCGCGTCCGCGGCCATGGCCCCGGCCGCGCCGACCAGCCCGACCAGGGCGCCGCCCAGGCCCGGCCCGGTCACCTGGGCGAACGACTGGGTCGCGCCGAGCTTGCCGTTCCCGTCGACCAGGTCCTGCTTCG
>JASHPR010000474.1 GCA_030038015.1 Streptosporangiaceae bacterium | reverse complement strand
CAAGCCGACGGAGGCCATCAGCTGGGAATTCCCCATAAAATAGGCAATATGTGACAGAACGTTGTTCGCCTGCTGAGCGTGGCACTGGCCGTCCGGGCTAAAGCTACCGTCGCCGGTTCCAGTGAAACGCGATAGAAGCCGGATTTCATACTCGATTTATCTGCTCTGGGTGGAGTCATCAAATAGTAATTTGACGGTGTGAGCAAATCGCGATCCTCCATCATTTAACTGTCAGCCCGTAAAGATTCGGCACCGATCCGCCCTCAGCTGGCCGTTACCCGCGCGGTATCGCCGAAGACCGGATACGCTCGTCTCCTTAAGACACGATCCGACCAAGGGCCGAGGCTTTGACGCAGGTCACGGCAGCCACCCAGGACGCGGGCCCGGGCTCCGCGCTGCGGTCCAACCGTGGCTTCAGGGTGCTGCTGCGCGGATCGTCGGTCTCCATGCTGGGCAGCCGGGTATCGACTATTGCCTTTCCCCTGCTCGTCCTTGCCCTGACTGGCTCGCCCGTCGTCGCCGGCTGGGCGTGCTTCGCCGCGACTATGCCCAGTTTCCTCTTTTATCTGCCCGCCGGTGCTCTGGTCGACCGGGCGGACCCGCGCCGCGCGATGCTGCTCAGCGAGACCGCCCGTGGCGTGGCCGTGGCAGGCATCGTGGTCCTAGTCTTGGCCCATCAGAGCGTGGTCCTGCTCACGATCGTGGCTGCTGCCGAGGAGATCCTGGAAGTCTTTTCCGTGCTCGCCGAACGGCGCTTCGTCCGCGCCCTAGTGAAGCCCGATCAGGTGGCATCCGCGCTGACAAGCAGCGAGGGCCGGACCCACATGGTCGTTCTGGTCGGCCGCCCTCTCGGAGGGTTCCTGTTCGGGGTATGGCGGATATTGCCCTTTGGCTTTGATGTTGCATCGTTTTTGTTTTCTGTTGGATCGCTGCTGTACGTGAAGAAAGAGCCGCTACGTGCCGGACGCGAACCGGTCGCGAGCCGGAACCTCGCTACGGAAATTAAGGAGGGCTTCCGGTGGCTCGCCGAGTACCCATTCGCTGGCCTCGCGCTGCCCCTGACCGCGGGCGCGACGTTCATCGGCCAGGCACTTATTATGGTTTTTCTCGCCGAGGCTCATGTCCGACATCTGTCGCCGTTTTACACAGGCATAGTGCTCGCGGCATCCGGGGCTGGCGGAGCGGTCGCCTCAGTCGCGGGATGGCGCCTTTCCCCGTGGCGCAGTCATTCCCCTCTGAAGATCCAAATGCTGATCTGGGCCGCGACGCTGTTCATGCTTGCCGTCCTGGGTGGGGAGTCGATTACCGCCTTGGCCGTCACCATGGCGATCCTGGGTTTCACCGGCGCTCTCGGCAACATCGCCGTTGACACCTACGTGATCCGCCACACGGCCGAGAAGAACACCCTTGCTCGGGTGATGAGTGTGAACCGCATGGCCTCTTTTGGGGCGCTGGCCTTGGGCCCGCTCTTCGGCGGGATCCTGGTCGCCGACAGCGGGCCGAAGGATGCTGTCTTTGCGCTCTCTTTCGTGGCCGTGATCCTTCTTGCAGTGGCCGTGTTTGCCCTTCCATCGGCCGCGCAGATGGCGTCGGGCGGCGCGGATACGGTGAGCCTGCTGCCCCGGATGCGGATTCGCAGATCACCCCTGCTTACGTCGGCCAGCATGGGGCAGCCCTCAGTCGTGGCGCCGGGTGCCCAGGCGAGCCCACGGGACGGCGCCGGGTCGGCCATCGCATCCAAGGTTTGGGAGCATGCCCCGACTGTGTCGCCAGTCGGCCCGACTACCAGGTCGTCGGCGCGGTAGGCGCGATGGCCGGCTCGCGTGTCGCCGAGCACGGCGTCTCGGTGGTCGAGGGCGACCGAGCCACCAGGGCACAGATCGTGACCGGGACGGTCAGCGCGATCCAGAGGCTCATGCCCACGTGGACGGGAAGGGCCCGCCATTGAGGAGCGGAACCGCCCAGTTGCTGCCGAGCACGGTTCCGGCCAACACCTCCCAGCCTTGCCGCGAACGACTAGCTCAACCGACCCGCCAGTCGAACTCGTCCAGTTCGAGCCCCGCCACCTCGCCGGCGCAGCCACATCCGGTCAAAGTCGGGGTCTACGATGACATGGCGTCCCATGCTGAGCGCGATCTTCGCCTGCTGGCAAAGGAGCGCCCCGGATCGCCGCATACTCGGTCTCGTACTCGCCGCGGTGCTCGATCACCAGGCGCACCGCACGCTCACGGAGCTCCCTCGGGTACTGCTTCGGCATGAAGATCATCCTTCCAAGAAAGGAAGTCTCCACCGAACCCGGGGCGGTTCAGTTGCTTGGGGTGGCGCGAAGCACCCGCCCGGGTCACGCTCGCAGTCGTCCATGGACTGGTGCGGCTGGCGGACGGGCGTGGGCTCGGGCTCGTCGAGGTAGTCGCCGAACTTCGTGCCGAACCGGTCGTCCTCGGGCTCGGGCAGGTTCGGCGGGTCCGCGGCGCCAGCCGCCTCGGCCTGCTCCCGGGCGTACCTCTCGGCCACTGCCTCATCCCAGGTCCGGTAACCGGTCGCAGGGTGCTCGGCGAGCTTGCCGCGGAAGTAGTCGAGCTCCCACCCTGGCCTGGCAGTGGGTTCGTCGAGCAAGTTCCGCAGGAATACCACGGCGTGCATCGTGCGCTCGGCGAGGATCTTGTCGCGCATGATGGCCGAGCAGCGCGCTCCACACGCTGACCGGCACCTCCGCAGGCGGGCTGCCCGCCGCCTTGTGCGCGGCCGACGCGGCGTCCTCGAGCACGCGCAGCCGGGACCGGTAAGCGTCCAGGGCCGTCTCGGCCTGCTGGCGGGCTGCCTTTGCGCCCTCGGCCGCCGCCTTGTAGCGCTCGGCAACATCGGCGGCGGCCCTGGCTAGCGCGAGGGTCTCGGTCTCCCGTTCCGGTCCCGCCCAGTCACGCTGGGCTGTGCGTCGTTGCGTCGGCGGACCGGTAATGGGCCATCAGCCAGTATCTGCGCTGCCAGACGCTCTGCAACCGCATATCCGGTGCGCTCACACTCTCGATAATCGTGATTCGGGTTCAGTGCGGTTTAGCAAGTCTTCGGCCTCGCCCAGCCGCCCGGCGTCCTGGTAGGCGAGAGCGAGGTTGTTGCGGGAGCCCAGGGTGTCGGGGTGGGTGTCGCCCAGGACCCGCTCACGATTGGCGAGGGTGCGCTCGTACAGCGGGATGGCCTCGTCCAGCCGCCCGGCGTCCTGGTAGGCACCGGCGAGGTTGTTGCGGGAGCCCAGGGTGAGGGGGTGGGTGTCGCCCAGGACCCGCTCACGATTGGCGAGGGTGCGCTCGTACAGCGGGATGGCCTCGCCCAGCCGCCCGGCGTCCTGGTAGGCGAGAGCGAGGTTGTTGCGGGAGCTCAGGGTGTCGGGGTGGGTGTCGCCCAGGACCCGCTCACGGTCGGCGAGGGTGCGCTCGTACAGCGGGATGGCCTCGCCCAG
>JASHPR010000473.1 GCA_030038015.1 Streptosporangiaceae bacterium | reverse complement strand
ACCATGACCGCCGCCGGGCTCCGCCAGCTCCAGGACCTGCGCCGCTCGCTGCTCGACCCACCCGCCCAGCTGCGACCACGCACCGTGACCGCCGCTCAGATCCCTGACAGTCCCGAAACTGTCAGAGCCACCGCCTAACCTGACCATGAAGCCGGAACCCGCGCCCGCCGATTTACACCGGATTCCGGACGCCACCGAAGGTCGCCATGTCACCCCCTGCCTGTCCATGTCTCCGGCCAGCCCATGTCTCCGGTCAGCCCATGTCTCCGGTCAGCCAGCCGGAGCGGCCGTCAGAGCGGGTACACGTCCGGACGTTTGACGTAGCTGCGCCCGGCGGGCGTGGTCCAGGTGAACTCGCCGCGCTCGTTCTGTTCCAGCTTCCACCCGTGGTGCTGCTTCAGGATGTGGTGCTTCCGGCATCTGCCGCCAAGATTGCAGCGGCACGTGCGGCCCTTACCGTAAGGGATCGTGTGGTCAAGATCAGCGCGCCAGGCCGGCTGCCCGCAAGTGCGGAACCGGCAGGTGACATCCCGGGCGACCACCAAGTCCCGCAGCCGCGGTGGCGGCCGGTAGGCCGCCGACTCATCCAGGTGCGCGCAACCGCCAGCCTCCGCGTCGGCCAAGGCCTGGGCAAGCGCCCGGTCGAGGGCCCGGCGGCCAGCCCGCAGCGCGGTGATCGCAATCCCGTCGAGGCCTGGGCCGCCCCGCGCCGCAGCCTCACCTGCCCCGGCAGGCGCCGGTGATATTCCGGCCGCGGCGTGCTGGCCCGGCTCTTGGCTGATCTTGCTAGGGGTGCCCTGGCTGATCTTGCCCGGGGTCTCCTGGTTGATGGTGTCCCGGCTGATGATCACGGTGACGCGGCCGACCAGCCCGGCTCCGGGCGCTGGCCCGGCGCGGGTTCGGCGGCGAAGGCGGGTGACCGCGATGGCCTGGCCCGCGGGGTCGGTGACGATGATCCGCCATTCGGCAGCCGGGTCGTGGACGGCAGCGCCGGCGAGCTGGCGGGCCTGGACGGGAGTGACCGGGCCGACCCGGCCCAAGATCCCTGGGCCGCCGCCCGGCAGGCCGGCCAGGGTCGTCCAGGGCACGGTCACATCCAGCAGGCCGGCTGGGGGCCGCCCGCCCGGAGCGGCCGCCGGGCGAGCCAGCCCCGGACGGATCGCGCCCAGCTCCGGCCATGGCGGCGCCGGCCCCGCCGCGTCGCGGTCGTGGTCGTCGCCGGCGGTCTGGTCCCAGGGCCCCTCGTCCGGCCCGGCCGCATCGTCCAGGCCATCATCGGGCGGGGCATCCTCATCCCGCGGGTCGGGCAGGTCGTCCGGCGCGGGATCGGGAGCGCCCGGATCGGGAGCGCCAGGATCTGGGTCACCAGTGCCGGGAGCGCGATCACCGCGACCGGACCGGGGCGGGCCATCGGGCGGCTGGCCAGGCGGGCCACCGCGCACCGGGCCGGGCGGGCCACCTGGCGGGTTATCGGGCGGGTCATCGGGCAGGGGGCCGGGCGGGTCATCGGGCGGAGCGCCCTCGGGCGGCGGGATGACGGGCAGGATGCCCAGCAGCAGGCTGAGCATCACGTGGGCCCGGAGCAGGTCAAGGCCCCCGGCCTGGCCGGCCGCCTTCATCGCCCTGGCGATCGCGGTGATCTTCGCCATCGCCGCCGCGGCCAGAACCTGCGGCAGCCTGGTACCGGACAGCGTCGCCGTCCCGTCCTCATCGGGGTACAGGCTGACCGCCGCCTGACGCTCGGCATCGGCGCGGCGGCGCTCGGCAGCCTCAGGGTCGGCGGCGATAACCGCCCGGCGCAGCCGCCCTCGCAGCTGCGCCATCGTCTGCTGGCCCGCCTCCGGCAGCACCGCCGCTTCCACCGCCCGTGCGGCGTCCTGGCTCAGAACGCCCGTGGCCTCGGTGATCAGCCGCGCCCGGGCCAGGTCGATCCGCCCGCAGGCCAGCGCTGCGCCGGTCGCTGGCAACCGCCACGACAGCGCGATCGCCAGGTGCGCCCACCCCGTAGCGCCGTAATCGGACATGCCCAGCGCCAGCGATACCTGGCCCACGGCGTCCCGGCACAGCCGCTTCGGCCGCCCATCCTCGGCCAGCCCGGCCTCCGGGTCCGCAGCCGCGCAGCTCGCGGACAGGTGCGCCACCGCTGACAGCTCGATCGCCTGCGCCCACGCTGAGAGCTCCCGCGCGGAGATCATCACCGCGACCAGGTCGTTCTGGTCCAGGCGCGGAACCTCCGGCACCGCCTCGCTGAGCCAGCCGGCCATCGCCGGGCCCGGGACCATGTGCTCCAGCGCCAGCGCGGCCACCCGCCCGGGCGGCAACGGCGCGCCCATCCGCCCGTCCCGCTCGGCGGCCAGCTCGTCGGCGAGCATCGCGTCCTGGTCCTCGCCCCGCCCGTCCAGGAACCCGCCCGCCGCCAGCGCATCCAGCAGCGCCTGGCAGTCAGGCGCCTGGGCGGCCGCGCCGGGCACGCCGCCGCTCGGCGGCACGGCGCCCGGCGGCACGGCCCCGGTGAGCGGCAGCGGGGCGGTGCTGGCACTCCCCGGCACCCAGGCAAGGCCCGGCCGGCCTTCGGACGATGCGGCCTGCTCGCCGTTCTGGCCTGGCCCTCCAGGTGTCTGCGCAGACATCGGGTCACCTCCTCGCGCTGGGCCGTGCTCCCGGTTGCACCATCTTGGGACCTTCCAGCACGCTATCGCCTGGTGCCGACAAAACGGCCGGCGGAGTGAACAGGCGAGCGCAAGATATCGAAAAAAATATTTAACATCATGGCTAGGGCAGGCTGCTGCCGACGCGGGCAGCAGGCTGCCTCACTGCGCCTTCAGGGGGCCCAGACAGCGCGCACGCCGGTCCTCGGCGCGGGGCCGGAATGATCACGGTAGTTGTGTCCGGTATGCGGCTGAAGATGATCTCCGGATTCCGGGGGAGCCGGGCCGGGCAGGACCGGGGAGAGGGCCGGTTCAGCGGGCGTTAGCGGCGGAGATGCCGGTCAGGACCGCGGGGATTAAACGCCTTAACCATGCACAATGCGGTACCGTCCAATACTGCCCCCTGGGCGGGCGACGACCGTGCGCTGAGAGGGACAGCGAAGCTGATTGCTACGGGGCGTGCCTAGCCATTTTTGGGGGTTGCGATGGTCACGGCCAGGCAGCGACACCAGGGACGGCAGAAGAGCGAGGCCCAGCTTGCCCTGGAACTCACGTGCATGAGCAACCTGCTGTCCACCAGCGAGGAGCGCGTCTGTTTCAAGGACAGGCTGTCCCGGTTTCTCCTGGTCAGCACGGGCTGGCTCGCCGCCTATGCGCCGGGGCGCACCGCAGAAGACCTGATCGGCAAGACCGACTTCGATGTCTTCAGCGAGCACCACGCCTCCGCCGCCTTCGCCGACGAGCAGATGATCATCAAGACCGGCGAGCCCATCGTCGGCAGGGTGGAACTGGAGACCTTTGCCGGCCGGCCGGACACCTGGGTGTCAACGACGAAGATGCCGCTTCGCGACGAGGACGGGCAGATCATCGGAACCTTCGGGATCTCACGCGACGTCACGGCCCAGATCAGGGCCGAGAAGGCGCTGGCCGACCAGGCTGAGCAGCTCAGCGCTCAGAACGAGCGCCTGCGAGAACTTGACGGGATGAAGGACGAGTTCATCGGCATGGTCTCGCACGAGCTGCGGACGCCGCTGACCTCGATCGTCGGCTACGTCAAGCTCCTGCGGGACAAGCGCACGAGCGAGCGGGACGCCAGCGAATACGCCGAGGTCATCCAGCGGAACTCGCAGCGCCTGCTGCGCCTCGTCGAGGACCTGCTGTTCCTCTCCGAGACCCACACCGGGAAGATGGCCGTGGAACTGCGCAGCGCGGACCTCGCGGAGATCGCCGCGAGCGCGATCCGGGAGATGCGCCCCGAGGCCGAGCGGAAGAACGTCGGCCTCACACTGTCCACCGCGGCCGTGCCCCGGGTCCCTGTGGACGCGACGCGCATCGCCCAGCTCCTCGGCAACCTGATATCCAATGCCGTGAAGTTCACGCCACAGGGAGGGAAGGTCGAGGTCAGGGTGGGGGCAGAGGGGGACCGGGCGGTGCTCGCCGTTGCCGATACCGGCGTCGGCATCCCGGCCGCAGACAGGGAGCAGATCTTCGAACGCTTCTTCCGGTCAGCGACGGTGACCCGGGCGCTGATCCCTGGGACCGGGCTGGGGCTGACGATAGCCAGGGACATCGTGACCGCGCACAACGGCACGATCACCGTCGAGAGCGAAGAAGGCCGCGGAAGCACGTTCAAGGTCTGGCTTCCGCTCGAGCTGCCTGTGCCGGGGGTGCCCGGGTAGCACAGCAGGCCCGGCGCCAGGACCAGGCCCGGACCCCAGGACCAGGCCCCGACGCCAGGACCAGGCCCCGACGCCAGGGCCAGGCCCGGACGCCCGCGAGGGGCTGGGACCTTCGCGGGCGTCGGGGCGCTTGGCCGTGCTGCCCTACTGGCCGACCTTGACGCCCGGTTCGCCCAGCTCGAACTGGATCGGCTCAGGCCGGGTGCCCTTGAGCTGGCGCGGCCACAGCTGGCCGACCGGCAGCACCGGACGCTGGAAGCTGCCCTCGAGCATCAGCGCGCTGGCCGTGTAGAACGCGATGACAGCGGATGCGACGAGGACGTCCCCGGCGGGCTTGACCACGGAGGAGACCGGCCACGCCCACCCGATCGCCAGGATTGTGGACCCGGCGGCGAGAACCGCCAGCGTGAGGGTGAGCGCCAGGTTCCTGGCCAGCGCGGCGATCGCGCCGACCCAGGTGATCGCGGCGAGCACGATGAACCAGTAGCCGAAGCCCAGCATGGCGCCGCGGCTGATGCTCACCGGAGGCAGCAGGGTGAACGCGACCAGCAGCCAGTAGATCCCGAAGGCGATCCAGAGCGAGCCCCACATGCCGTGCATGGCGGTGGCCAGGCCGTCCCTGGCGCGGTAGGACCACATGCCAGCGAGGAACTGGGCCAGCCCGCCGGCGATACCGGCGAACGGGAACAGTACCAGCGGCGTCAGCGCCGGCCTGCCGTACCAGCCGGCGATATTGGCCGCGACGATGAACGTCGCCGCAGCGAAGCCGTACAGGCCCAGGATCGACGGGGCCGCGACCGGCTGCAGGGAGATCTGTGTGTGCGACCGCCAGAATGAGGCGTTCCGGCCGTTGTGGGCCATGGACGCCTCAGCGTTTGCCTGCGTCATCGGAACCTCCCCCGATGGTTCGATGAAGGGAGATGCCGTGCCACACGGCACCGCCCCGTCCTATACCGCGCTCATTACCGCCAAGGCGCACCAGCAAACAGGCCGATCCGGTCAAGCCCAGGGAAAAGCGCTGACGAAACCGGCCAGCGTCATGCAGACCAGCACAACCCTGCGCCGGGTCATCGGCACGGCCAGGAGCACGAGCACGCACGGGCTCAGCAGGCTTGGCCTTGGGCACGGCTGCTTGGCCAGCGGGCACGGCGGCCGCGGCCCGGGGACAGGGGCCTGCCGGGGGTAGGGTCGGGGCCATGCGGCTGCTCGTGCTCGGCGGCACGGTGTTCGTCGGCCGGGCGATCGTGGAAGACGCCCTGCGCAGCGGTGCCGAGGTGACCTTGTTCGGCCGGGGCAGGAGCGGAGCCGGTCTTTTTCCCGGGGTGGCCCGGCTCACCGGCGACCGGGACACCGGCGATTACACGGCGCTGCGCGATTACACGGCGCTGCGCGACGGCAGCTGGGACGCGGTCGTGGACGTCAGCGGCTACGTTCCCCGTCACGTCGGCCAGGCGATGGACGCGCTCGACGGCCGGGCCGGGCGTTACGTGTTTATCTCCAGCCACGCGGTGTACCGGCAGGAACGGGTGCCGCCCGGCTCGGCCGAGGACACTCCCCGCCGCCCGCCCGTCCGGGACACCGAGGAACTGAACGACGAGACCTACGGGCCGCTGAAGGTGGCCTGCGAGGACGACGTGATGGCCAGGTACGGCGCCCGGGCGACGATCGTGCGGCCGGGGAAGGTGGCTGGGCCGCACGATCCGTCGGACGTGTTCACCTACTGGGTGCGGCGGGCCGCCCGGGGCGGCCGGGTGGCCGTGCCCGGCGACCCGGAGCAGCCGGTCCAGGTCATCGACGTCCGTGACCTGGGCCGCCTGGTGGTGCAGCTGATCGCCGATGACCGCGCGGGCGCGTTCCACGCGGTCGGGCCGGCCGAGCCGGTCACGCTCGGCGGGCTCATCGAGACCTGCGCCCGCGTGGCAGGCACCAAGGTCGAGCTCGCGGCGGTGACGCCCGCCGACGAGGCGCCGCCGTTCTTTCCGCTGATCCGCACGTGGTGGACGTCGCAGCGGCGCAGCCCGGCCAAGGCCAGGGCGGCGGGCATGCCCGCGACCCCGCTGGAGGTGACGGCGGCCGACGTGCTCGCCTGGGACCGCCAGCGCGGCGCGCCGCCGCTGGCGGAGGGCTACTCGCCGGAAGAGGAGCAGGCCGTCCTTGCCCGGCATCCCGGGTGACGGGTGCGACCAGAAGGGCACCGCGAGGCCGGCAAGGCGGCGGAATTGCGAGACCGGCTGCGGCACGTCTACTGGATCGGCGGCGGGAGCGGCGCGGGGAAGTCGACGATCGCCGGCCGCCTGGCGGCCGCGCACGGCGTGCGCGTCTTCCCGACCGACGACGTCATGCGAGATCACGGTGGCCGGATGACGCCCGACGACAGCCCGCTGCTGAGCGCGTTCGCGGCCATGGACATGGACGAGCGCTGGCTGAACCGATCTCCCGAGGTCATGCTCGACACGTTCCCCTGGTTCCAGGGCGAGGGATTCGGCCTGATCGTCGACGACCTGCTCCGGCTTCCGCCGGAGCGCGGCGTGATCGCCGAGGGCTTCCGGCTGCTGCCCCGGCTGGTGCAGCCGCTGCTCGCCGCGCGTGATCACGCCGTATGGCTGCTCCCCACGCCGGCGTTCCGCCGGGCCGCGTTCGGCACCCGCGGCTCGCTGCGGGCTATCGCCGGGCAGACCAGCGACCCCCGGCGCGCCCTGCGCAACCTGCTGGATCGTGACCGGATGTTCACCGGGCGACTGCGGGAGGAAACGGCGCGCCTCGGCCTGGCCGTGATCGACGTCTGCACGGGGACGACCGAGGACGAGCTGGCCGCGCGGGTGGCCCGAGCGCTCCGGCTCGGCCGCGGCGGACCAGCGCAAGGGTCAGCCAGCGGGCGCAGGCCGGAAGGACTGGGGCCGGAAAAGCGTTAGGCACCTGGGCACGCCTGCAGCGATGCTGATCTGGGGTGTCCCTTGCGTTGCGATGGAGACCGTCACCTTGACATCCCTGACATCCCTGCTTGAAGCCACGGCGGGCCGGACCGGGGACCGCGGCCGCGCGGTGCCCGCTTTGTCGTATCCGCCGGAGCTTCCGGTCAGCCAGCGCAGGGACGAGATCGCGGCGGCCATCCGCGACCACCAGGTGGTGGTCATCGCGGGTGAGACCGGGTCGGGCAAGACGACCCAGCTGCCGAAGATCTGCCTCGGGCTTGGCCGGGGCAGCGCCGGGCAGATCGGCCACACCCAGCCCAGGCGGATCGCGGCCCGCACCGTGGCCGAGCGGATCGCCGAGGAACTGGGCACCGAGATTGGCACGGTCGTCGGCTATAAGGTGCGCTTCGCCGACCGGTCTGGCGATGACACGGCCGTGAAGGTGATGACCGACGGGATCCTGCTGGCCGAGATGCAGCGGGACCGGCAGCTCCGGCGGTATGACACGCTGATCATCGACGAGGCGCACGAGCGCAGCCTGAACATCGACTTCATCCTCGGCTACCTGAAGCGGCTGCTGCCGGCCAGGCCCGACCTCAAGGTGATCATCACCTCGGCCACGATCGACCCGGAGCGGTTCAGCAAGCACTTCTGGGACGCGCCGGTGATCGAGGTGTCCGGGCGCACGTACCCGGTCGAGGTGCGGTACCGGCCGCTGGCCGGCCCGGACCTGCCCGGCGATGAGCCGGAAGACCAGGCGCAGGGCATCTGCGACGCGATCGCCGAGCTCAGCTCCGAGGGCCCGGGTGACGTGCTGGTCTTCCTCAGCGGCGAGCGGGAGATCAGGGACACCGCCGACGCGCTGGCCGACCGGGCGGACCTGGCCGGCCTCGAGGTGCTGCCGCTCTATGCCCGGCTGTCAGCCGCCGAGCAGCACCGCGTCTTCCAGCCGCACCGCGGGCCGCGCGCGGTGCTGGCCACCAACATCGCCGAGACCTCGCTGACCGTGCCGGGCATCAGGTACGTGGTTGACCCGGGCACCGCCCGGATCTCCCGCTACAGCCAGCGGACCAAGGTGCAGCGGCTGCCCATCGAGCCGGTCTCCCAGGCCTCGGCGAACCAGCGCAAGGGCCGCTGCGGGCGCACGGCCGACGGCATCTGCATCCGCCTGTACAGCGAGGAGGACTTCGCGTCGCGCCCGGAGTTCACCGACCCGGAGATCCTCCGCACGAACCTCGCCTCGGTGATCCTGCAGGCCGCGGCGCTCGGCCTCGGCGACGTCGCGGACTTCCCGTTCATGGACCCGCCGGACTCCCGGAACATCACCGACGGCGTGCGGCTGCTGCAGGAGCTTGGCGCGATCTCCGCCCGCGGCCCGGCCGAGCTGACCGGGACAGGCCGGAAGCTGGCCCGGCTGCCCCTTGACCCGCGCCTCGGCCGGATGATCCTGGAGGCGGGGCATAACGGGTGCGCCGGCGAGGTGCTGATCATCACGGCGGCGCTGTCCATCCAGGACCCGCGGGAACGGCCCGCCGACGCCCGTGAGGCGGCGGACGCGATGCACGCGCGCTTCGCCGGCGCGGGATCCGACTTCCTCGCCTTCCTCCAGCTGTGGGACTACCTGGACGAGAAGCAGCGTGAGCTGTCGGGATCCGCGTTCCGCCGCCTGTGCCGGCGCGAGTACCTGCACTACCTGAGGGTGCGCGAGTGGCAGGACGTGCACGGCCAGCTGCGCCAGGCGGCCAGGGAGATCGGCATCCGCCCCGGCGCTGGCCGGGACCGGACGCCGGACCTGGCGGGCGTGGCCGACCGGGTTCACATGTCGCTGCTGGCCGGCCTGCTCTCGCACATCGGGATGCAGGACACGGAGCAGAAACAAGAACGGAGACGCCGCGGGCCGGCCGAGTTCGCCGGAGCACGTGGCGCCCGGTTTGCCATCTTCCCCGACTCGGCGCTGGCCAGGAAGCCGCCGTCGTGGGTGATGGCCGCCGAGCTCGTGGAGACGTCGCGGCTGTGGGCGCGGACGGTCGCGCGGATCGAGCCCGAGTGGGCCGAGCCGCTGGCCGCGCACCTGGTGAAACGCAGCTACAGCGAGCCGCACTGGGATGCCAGGCGGGGCGCGGCGATGGCGCTGGAGAAGGTGACCCTGTATGGCCTGCCGATCGTCGCAGAGCGGAGGGTGAACTACGCCGGCGTGGATCCGGCGGCCGCCCGGGAGATGTTCATCACCAGCGCGCTGGTGGAGGGCGACTGGCAGACGCACCACAGGTTCTTCCACCGCAACCAGCGGCTGATCGACGAGGCCAGGGATCTGGAGGACAGGGCAAGGCGGCGCGGCATCGTGGCCGACGACGCGGCCCTGTTCGGCTTCTATGACCGGCGGATCCCCAAGGACGTGACCTCGGCCCGGCACTTCGACACCTGGTGGAAGAAGGCGCGCGCCGAGAGCCCGGACCTGCTCACGCTCACGCCCGCTGACCTGGCGGGCCCGGCCGCCGGTGAGGTCACCGCGGCCGACTACCCCAGCACCTGGAGCGGCGGGCTGCCGCTGTCGTACGAGTTCGATCCCGGCGCGCCGGACGACGGGGTGACCGTGGACATCCCGCTGGCCACGCTCGGCCAGGTGAACGGCGAGGAACTCGGCTGGCAGGTGCCAGGCCGCCGTGCGGAGCTGGTGACCGAGCTGATCCGGTCGCTGCCGAAGGAGCTGCGCCGGCTGTTCGTGCCCGCGCCGGACACGGCCCGCGCCGTGACCGCCGGGCTCGGCGAGCCGCGCGGGAACCTGCTGGACGCGCTGGCCGCGGAGCTCACCCGCCTCGGCGGCGTGCCGGTCCGCCGCGACGCGTTCGACCTGGCGCGGCTGCCAGCCCACCTGCGCATCACGTTCAGGGTGATGGATTCCGGCCGCGAGCTGGCCAGGAGCAAGGACCTGGATGCGCTGCGCCGGGAGCTGCAGCCCCGGCTGCACGCGAAGCTGACCGAAGCGGCCGGCGACCTCACCCGCACCGGGCTGAAGGACTGGACGATCGGCACGCTGCCGCGGGTGTTCACCCGCGGCCAGGTCACCGCCTACCCCGCGCTGGCGGACGCCGGGGACTCGGTGGACGTGCGGCTGTTCCCGGCGCAGGCGGAGGCCGAGGCGGCCATGGCGGCCGGCACCCGGCGGCTGCTCCTGCTGCAGGTCGCTTCCGGCCTGCGCTCCATCGCCGACCGCCTGCCGAACGAGCGGAAGCTGGCGATGAGCCGGAGCCCCTACCCCAGCGTCGGCGCGCTGCTCGACGACTGCGTTGCGTGCGCGGCCGACCAGGTGATCGCGGACGCGGGCGGGCCCGCGTGGGACGCAGACGGCTTCGCCCGGCTGGTGGCCGAGGCACGTCCCGCCCTGCCGCTCGCCACCGCCCGCGTGCTTGACGTGGTGGGCCAGGTACTCGAGGCGGCTCACGACGCCGAGGCCCGGCTGCGGGGCACGCCAAGCCCGCCTCTGGCACCGGCGTTCGCCGACGCCCGGGCCCAGTTCGACGGGCTGATCCACCCCGGTTTCGTCAGCGAGACCGGCCTGGGCCGGCTCCCCGACCT
>JASHPR010000472.1 GCA_030038015.1 Streptosporangiaceae bacterium | reverse complement strand
CCAGCCCGGGCCGGACTGGGCGCCAGCCATCTGAGGCGTTCGCTGGGGAAGCGGCAAAGCCGAGCTTCGCCAGAGTGCCGAGCGCAGCGCAGACGGCGTTCTCCGGAAGCCCGGTGATCACGGATATCTCAGCAGGTCTGGCGTCGGCCGAAAGAAGAGCCTGGTAGACGGCCGCGGCAGAGTCATCGAGCCCTAGGGCACCTTTGGTGCCGGGGCTTGAACGTTAGTCCTGAGTTTGGCCGCTGGGCCGGGCGGTGCGGCAGGGGTCGTGGCGTGCGTCAGGCCGCGGTGGGAACGCGGGCGTTGGCGATGTGGCGGGCGGCGAGCTGGTCGAGGGTTTCGAGCGCCGCGGCGAGTTCGGGCGGCGCGTTGGGCCGGTCGGGTGCCATGAGCGGCCGGAGGACGTGGTCGTAGACCTTGGTGTAGATGTGGGCGAACAGCAGCCCGTCGCGGGTGAGGGTGTAGCGGTTGCTTCCCGGGAGCCGGCGGATGAGGCCGTTGCGGGCTAGCCGGGACAGGTCGTAGCTGGCCTGGTTCATGCTGTAGGGGCGGTGCAGCAGGCCGGTCATCAGGGCGCGCAGGCTCCTGTTGGTGATGCCGGTGACCGTGAACAGCATGGCGGCGGTGGCGCCGGCCAGGGCCTGGACTCGAAGGTCGCCGAACCGTAGCGCGGGCGCCTTCCTGCCATCCTGGGTGAGGGTGGGCCTGGTGATCCGCTCGATGACTGGACTCACAAGTGCCGTGTCCTGGCCGGCGGTTTCAGTGTGCAGCAGCCGGTCGTTGATCGCACGTGCCTTGTGCTGCAGTTCCGGGAGGTTGGCGAGCCGCCGGTTGCAGCGCAGGTCAACTGAAACCTGCACACGTTCATTTGCGCCGATCGGCCCGTGACCTGCGGCGACATGCTGTTCTGGGTGGTCGTTGACTTTGAAGGCATGGCCGGTAAAGGTGAGGCGTCACCTGCTAAACGAAGGCGGGGGGAACTTATGCGGGGGGATCTTCGGGTGGTGCCGGGCGGCGCGGCGGCGTTACCGGCGGGCGCTGCCGATCCGGGGCGCTTTCAGGCCGACTGCGCGACGGCTTACGCGGCATCGTGGGTGGCGCGGGGCTTCAGCCAGGTCACGGTGGACAGTTCGACGAGCCGGCTGGAGCGGGTGCTGGCCACGTTCGGCAAGCCGGCGTGGGAGGTGACCCGGGAGGACGTGGACCGGGTGGTCGGCCAGTGGGCGGCGGCAGGGATTGCCGCCTCGACGCGGCGCACGTATGTGCAGGCGTTCAAGGGTTTCCACGAATTCCTGACCGCGCGCAAGGGCGCTGAGATCGAGGCCGCGTTCGGCGTGCGGCTGGAGAGCCCGCTGAATGAGTTCAACGCTGCCCGGCACGTGGCCTGCGAGACGGCGGCGACAGCGCCGCCGTCGCCGGAACGGCTGGGAGAGTTCTTCGAGTTCTTGCGGGGCCGGGTCGCGACCGCGCGCAAGTTCGGCTCGGCCGGGCGGGACTATGCCTTGTACCGGACCCTGTACCACGCCGGGTTGCGGGCGGAGGAGGCGGCCTCGCTGGAGCTGGCGGACCTGCATTTCGGGCGGGGCCCGTTCGGCAAGATCCATGTCCGGTTCGGCAAGGGCGCCAAGACCTCCGGGCCGCGGCCGCGGTGGGGGCCGATGCTGGACGGGCTCGACCTGATCTTGCGCTGGTTCACCGAGGACGTGCGCACCCGTTTCCCCGGCTCGGTCGCCCTGTTCTGCGACGAGGGCGGCGGGCGGCTGCACCGCGGCACGATCCGCAACCGGCTGCGCCACCTCCTGGACCTGGAAGGGCGCCCTGACGCCGACCGGTTCACGCCGCACACGCTGCGCCATGCGTGCGCCACCCACAACTATGAGCGAGGGGTAGATCTGGTGGCGATCCAGCAGATGCTCGGGCACTGGCAGGTGGCCACCACGATGCGCTACGTGTCGCCCTCGGCCACGTTCGTCGAGGACGCCTGGCGGCGCGCGGTATCCGGCACGCTGGGCAACCTGACGGAGGACGACAGTGGACGTTAAGTGGCGGCTGCGGATGGCCGCAGCGCAGCGTGAGGTGTGGACCGGCGCCCAGCTGCGGCGGCTGCTCG
The DNA here is from genome assembly GCA_030038015.1 of Streptosporangiaceae bacterium. Lineage (GTDB taxonomy): Bacteria > Actinomycetota > Actinomycetes > Streptosporangiales > Streptosporangiaceae > JASHPR01. The sequence continues at coordinate 1,975 of JASHPR010000472.1, read as the reverse complement.
CCGAGCGCGCTGGCCTGCCGATGTCGCCGGCCTCAGTGTCGGCGCTGCTGACCAGGACTCCCGCCCAGCTCAAGCTGTCGACGCTAGCCGCGTTGTGCACCGCGCTGGAGTGCGGGCCCGGCGACCTGCTCGAGGTCGACACCACTCCGGTGGCCCCATCAGCCCAGATCGCGCGGCAGCCGCGACCGGAACCCAGGGCAGCCCGCGGCCGGTCGATGCCGCCGGTGTGACCGCGATGTCCGGGCCGACGTGCGCAGGCTGCGACGCGCCGCTTCGCCGCAAGCAAGCGTGGTGTGACCGCTGCAGTCTGCGAGGGATCAAGGCTCTCTGCCCGGGCTGCGGCAATCAGCGGCTGCTGCTGGCGGGAACCGGCCGGTGCGCCATCTGTTCCAGGACCTGCGTGGACTGCGGCAAGGTGGTTCGGCCCCGCGGCCGTGACCGGTGCAGCCGCTGTCACCGGCGGGCCGAGCCGTCGCGGGCCTGCCGGTCCTGCGAGAAGCTGACGGTCATCGTCGGGCACGGATTATGTGACAACTGCTGGCAGCAAGACCCGGCCCGGCTCCCTGGCCAGGTCGAGCGGTTAGCCGCCCGGCTGGATGATCCGCCGGCCTGGCTGGCCGGCTTCGCTGATCACGCCGCCACCCGTCACAGCACCGGGCGGACATCGCTGATGATCAGCCGCCTTGGCCGTCTGCTCGCCGAGAACGGCAACGCCTCTCCGCAGGCGCTGGTGGACAAAGCCAGCAAGCCTGGCCGGTCAGTGGGCACCCTTGCCCGCGCTCTGGAGGACTTCTTCACCGACGCCGGGCTCGCATTCCCCGCCGATCATGCCGCCCGCCGCGAGGCAGCGCGCCGCCAGCACCGGGTCGAGGAGACGCCCGAGACGTTTCGCCCCGCCCTGCAGCGTTACGCCGCCTTCCTGGCCACCGCCCAGCAGCGTGCCCAGCGGGCAGGCACCCGCCCGCGCTCTGACCGCACCCTCACCGGCGAGCTGGCTGTCCTGCGGGACCTGGCCCGCTTTCTCGCCGCCGAGCAGGGAAAGGCCGGCTGGGCCACCGTCCAGGCCGGTGACCTAGAGGCCTTCCTCGCCCTGCGGCCGGCCAGCCGGACACGGCGGCTGAGCATCCTGCGGACATTCTTCCGCTGGGCCCGGGCCAGCCGCCTGGTGCTCGCCGATCCCGCCGCCGCGCTATCCGCCGGCCGGCACCGCGGCTACCACCCCCGCACCCTGGCCGTGGCCGAGCAGCGGCGGCTGTTCCGCCGCTGGACCACCGACCCGGCCGCCCACCCGCACGAGGCACTGACCGGCCTGCTGGCGCTCCTGCACGCCACGCCCTCGCGGGAGCTGCGAAACATGAAGGTCGCCGACATCGACACCACCGCGCGCACCATCAGGCTCGGGCACCGGCCGCACCCCGTCCCGCTCGACCCGGCCACCTGGCAGGCGCTGCAGCGCTGCCTGGACCACCGCGAGCGGCTCGCCACCCGCAACCCGCACGTCATCGTCACCACGCACACCAGGACCCGGCGCACCCCGGCATCCGACCAGTACCTGGTCCGTGTCCTGGACCCCGTGGGCATCGGATCCCGGACCCTGCGGGCAACCCGCCTCGTCGATCTCGTCTCGACCCTGGATCCCAAGATCGTGTGCGAAGCCCTCGGCATGGACCCCGCAGGGATCCTCCCCTACGCGGCCGACCAGGTCCAAGACACCCGCCTCGCCGACCTGTGAACTTCAGGCGCCACCTTGCACACGTTGGCTCGAACCTGTGCGCTTTTTTGGGGTCGTTGATGACGGTCTCGATGCGCAGGGCGACGCCGTCTTTCAGGTACTGCTTGACCCGGGAGTTCTTATAGAACACGTTCAGGGTGACCAGGGTGCAGTACTGGTCGATCTTGGTCTTGAAGCCGCCGCCGGGCGGCGCGATGGTGGGGCGGCCCAGCCGCTGGCCGCGGCGGAACAGCAGCTCGACGT
>JASHPR010000471.1 GCA_030038015.1 Streptosporangiaceae bacterium | reverse complement strand
ACAACCCCGACGGCCTGCCGAGGTCGGTGTTCGATGACCTCCGCCACGGGATCACCGAGAACCGCCCGCAGTTCTACAAGGACGTGAGCGTGCCCTTCTTCGGCTACAACCGGCCTGGCGCCAAGGCGTCCGAGGGGATCCAGGAGCAGTTCTGGCGGCTCGGCATGCAGTCGGCGGTGAAGGCGTCCTACGACTGCATCAAGCAGTTCTCCGAGACCGACTTCTCCGAGGACCTGAAGAAGATAGACGTGCCCACGCTGTTCCTGCACGGAGACGACGACCAGATCGTCCCCTTTGAGGACTCGTCAGCGCTCAGCGTGAAGCTCGTTCCCGACGCGCAGCTCAAGGCGATCCCGGGTGCCTCGCACGGCATGCCCGTGACGATGCCCGACCAGATCAACAACGAGCTGCTGGCATTCATCCGCGGCTAGCAGCTCACCAGGCACCAAGGAGAACGCGATGGCGGCCAGCCCGGTCACCGCGGTCTGGCGGAACGCAGCGGGACCGGCTCGCCTCGCTAGGCCCGGACCAGCGGCGTGTCCACCAGGTGCTCGGCCAGGAACCAGGCCTGCATCTCCCCGGTGCGGATCACGTCGGAGACCAGCAGGTCGTTGGTGCCGTCGTCGCCCGTCTCCGCTGTCCGGGACGCGGCGTCATGCGCGTCGATCAGGATCGTCTCGTGCGCCTCCAGCAGCCGGGAGAGCATGGCCGGGACCTCCTCAGCCCCGTCCGGCGGCCGCGGTATGACGGTGATCTCCGCGACCTGCCGCGGATCCCCGACCGCGACGCCGCCCAGCGTCTGCACCCGCTCGGCGATCATGTCCACCAGCTCGAGCTGCTCGTCCGCGTGCTTGTCGAGCAGCAGGTGCAGCTGGTAGAAGGTGGCTCCGCGCATCAGCCAGTGATGCTTCTTGTAGAGCGCGTACAGGATCTGGGTGTCGGCGAGGATCTTGTTGAGGCGCTGGCATGAGTACAGCCGCGCGTCGTAGGACAGGCCGAGCGGGAACTGCCGGACGGTGCCGAACTCCTGCACCTGCACCCCGCGCTGGTGCAGCCAGGGCTGGCTGCTGACCTGCCGTCGGGCACGGCCGTTCCCGTTCCCGGCTGACGGCCTCGTGACGGTGCGCGACGTGCGCGTGGACCGCGCGCCCGATCTGGCTGATGGCCTGCTGGCAGTGCTGGACGTCCTCGGTGGCACTGGTTTCCCCCTAAGTCTCCCCCCGGCGGCCGCAGCGCGGCTGCCGGCCCGCGTATGTGATGAGGCTGGCACCGTCGCCCTCACGCCAGCGGCCCCCACGGGCGACGCGCAGCCGCACCGATCAGGCACATGCCCATGCCGGCTGCCATCAAACAGTCCTCGACGCAGCAGCCCGGGCTTCCGTGCCTGGCGCCGGGGGCCGGCCTAGGTCCGCTGGATGCGCCGGCCGCTGATCTGGGCCGGCCAGATGCGCACGTACACGTCACGGGCGCCGGACGCCCACGGCTCAAGGCGGGTCTGGCTCTCGAGGCGCTTCACCTCAGGCTCGTCGGTGACCTTGTGCGCGTGGCCATGCACCAGGACGCTCCAGCCTTCGCGGAGCGCCTCGTCGACGCGGTCAGCTTGGAAGCTGACCGGGCCATCGCCGTACAGCGCCAGCAGCGTGTCCGGCGCGGTGCGGAAGATGATGGTCTTCCCCGCCACGGCGAAGTTGACCGGCAGCATCATGACCCCGTCCGCGGATGCGAACCCGACACGGCCGACGCCGCCCGGCTCCAGCAGGTCGAAGCACTCGGCCGGGCTGAGCGTCCGCAGGGCGCCCCTGTCGGCGGCAGGCCCGCGAGCCGGGGACACCCGGCCAGGCACGGCACGGAGCGCATTCTGGCTGTTCGCCAGCCCCTTACCGGTTGTCATCTATCTTCACCTCCGCCATGTGCGGGCTGTTTTTCTTCCATCAGCCTTGCCTGGCCTGCGGGCGGGCGCTGCGGCCCGACGTCCCGGTTAAGCAGGCCATTCGGCCCTGGCGGCGTCCGCGCGGCCGCGCCGGTGCCCAGGCCGGGGACGCGGGATCCGGCCCGGGGGCCCGGCGAACCGTCGTTGACAGCCCGGCCGGGCCGTTCTTAACATGCACGGCCAGGTGTGCCAGGAGCGCCGCGGTGGCAGCGCGCTGAGCGCAGGACGGCGAGGTTGCGGATGGAGCTCCGGCAGAAGGTCATAGTGATCATCGGCGCGGCGGGCGGGATCGGCGCCGCGATGGCCCGGCGGTTCGGGGCGGGCAGCCGGAGGGGCTGGTGCTGAGCGACCGTCTGAGCGCCGCGCTGGCGCCGGTCGCGGCCGCGACCGAGGCGCTGGGCTGCGCCACGCTCGCGGTGACCGCCGACCTCTCGGCCGAGCCGGAGGTCCATGCCGCGCCTGCCGAACCCGCCACAGGAGCCACGCCGGGCACGCCGGGCACGCCGGGCACGCCGGGCAGGCCGGGAACCAGCGCGTGAGGCGCCGGGCGCCGTGGGTTGATGTGCACGCCCACCCCGGCCGGTGCTTCCTGGCAGGCCTGGACGAGAGCGACCCTCTGGCGGGCCTGCTGGGCGGCCAGGACGTCGGGGCGGCGCTGTCGGCTGCCCGGAAGGCGGGGCTGGCAGCGGTCACGCTGTCGACGGTGGCCGATCTTCGGGTCCTGTCGCCCGACCCGGTGAAGGGCCTGCGGGCCAGCCGCCAGTTTGCGCCGGGCGAGGCGTATGCCGATCACCGGCGCCAGCTTGCGGGGATCGGCGAGGTTGTGGCCGGGCTCGGCGCACCGGTCGCGGTTAGCGCGGCGGATGTCGAGAGCGCCTGGGCCAGCGGGCAGACTGCCGTCCTGCTCTCCTGCGAAGGCGGCGACTTCCTCGAGGGCAGGCCGCAGGCCCTGGCCGAGGCGCGGGCTCTCGGCGCGTCGTCGCTGACCTTGGTGCACTACCGGGTCAACCAGATCGGCGACGTGCAGACCGAGGAGCCGGTCCACGGAGGGCTGACGGCCTTCGGGCGCGAGGTCGTGGCCGAGTGCAACCGCCTCGGCGTGATCGTCGACTGCGCCCACGCCACGTTCGAAACGACCGCCGGCGTGCTGGAGGCTTCGCGGCAGCCTGTCATGATCTCGCACAGCCACCTGGACCACGCCGACCGCCACCATCCGCGCCTGCTCAGCCCTGCCCACGCGCGGGCCGTCGCCAGCGCCGGCGGGCTGATCGGAGCCTGGCCGTCCGGCGTCACCAGCGCCAGTCTCGCCGACTTCGCCGACGAGATCGCTCGCCTGGCCGGCCTGGTCGGCACCGACCACATCGCCGTCGGAACCGACATGGACGGCAACTACCGGCCTGTGCTGGCGAGCTACACCGATTTCGCCGCGCTGCCCCGGCTCCTGGCCGAGCGCGGCCTCAGCGAGACCGACACCGGCAAGATCCTCGGCGCCAACGCGCTCGACCTGCTGCGCGCCGTCACGGCACAGCCAGGCTGATCCGGTCCTGCTAGGGCAGAACCCGCAGCCAGTGGTTCCACGCCACGAGCATCCGGTGCCGGCGGCGCAGCGAGCCGTGATCGCGCGCGCCGGAGAGCGCCAGGCGGGTGATGAGCAGCAAGACGCTCTCGGGAAGGCCGCCGCTCTGGCTGTCGGCGCCCGGGGCCGTGATGGTCACGAGGGCGTCGCTGGGCAGGCCGAAGACTTTCCGTACCAGGTAGCTGATGCGTGCCAGGTGCTCCTCGTGCGCGACCAGGCCGAGCGGGTTCTGCGCCGTCAACCGGGTGCCGTCGAAGTAGCCCGCCTCCTTCACCTGAAGCACGTTCTCCAGGGTGCTGTCGGACTCGATCTCCGCGTACGCATCGGCGTAGCTGGCGAGGCCCGCGCCGCCGATGTCGGCCGCCATCGCGCGGTCCAGCATCAGGTTGCCTTCGCGGTAGCGGCGCGGCGGCCGGCCAAGGCCGTCGGCCGCCGCGGCCCAGCCGCCGCTGAACACGATCCGGCCCCGCCGCGAGGTGAACACCGCGGCGTTCTGCCGGACATAACCGGTCAGCGCCTCGACCCGCTCGGCGCTCTGCCGGGACAGCCGGAACCCGGCACCGTCGGCCACCAGCCCACGGCCGAAGACGATGATGCTGGTAGCGACCGCGGCGGGCACCCTGGCAGCTTACGCACCGGTTCCGGGAGCGCCTGACGCTGCTGACGGGCGCGGGATTCGGCATCTGCCCGCATCCGCGACGGCCAGGCCGTCAAGGCCCGCCCTCAGGCGCGGCCGGTCGCGACGACGTACTTGAGCCAGGTGGCGTACCAGTTATTCTCGAGGTCCTGCTGGGCGGTCCTGAGCGAGAGGGTGCGGCGGCACACCATGTCCCGCAGGATGTGGTCAAGCTGGACCTTCTCGAAGAAGCCGGTGCCCTTGAACGCGGCGGGCCACATGTTCGCGATCGTCGTGGCGCCGCCCAGCAGGACCGGCACCAGGTAGTCGATGTCGTACTTGGGCTGGTCCACAGGATTCGTGATGCCGTACTCGGTGTACACGGCCTGCTGGGTCGCCGGCGGGATCGTCGTGCTGGGCAGGTGGTCGGGCAGCACGCAGATCTCCGTGGTGTCTGTCGTGGCGACCGCGCCCGGGGTCAGCTTCGGGTTCGGCATCGACACACCACCGGTCACCAGCGGCATCGTGAAGTTGGGCAGGGTCACGCCGGACAGGTCAGGTCCCGATGCCTGGCCGGGCACCTTGGGCGGGGTGGGGGCGGGCGCCGGCGTGCTCCCCCCGCCGCAGCCCGCGAGGACCGCCGCCACGCAGCACGCGACTGCGGCCGCTGCCGCGCGGCGCGCGGCGCTGGCCGTCCCGGCACCGCGCGCGAACCGCATCATGCCCGTCACCTCCCTGGCCTAAGGGCCCGAGCAGCGGATGTTGGATAGGCCGCCGCTGGCGCCGTTGGCGACGTTGTTGCAGGCGACCACCGTGCCGAGGCGGTGGTTCTGCACGAAGATGCCGAACCCGGGGCCGTCGACCGTCGCCGTGTTGTCCCTGAACACGTTGTCAAGGCCCCAGCCGGGGTAGACCTGGTGCACCGAGAAGCCGTTGCCGATGCTGTCGGTCCCCGTGTTGTCCTCGACGAGCCAGTCATTTCCCTTCACGTTGACCCACGAGGTGGCCGCCGAGCTGACCATCCCGCTTCCGTTCAGGATGTTGCCGGAGATGAGACCGCCGGTGGTGCCTTCCTTGATGTCGATGTTCTCGGCCGTGGTGTCGGCGATGTTGTTGCCGATGATCTGGTTGTCGTCGCTCCGGTCGGGCTGGCAGCCGGTGTAACGGCACCAGTTGTGGTTCGCGCTGCCGACATAGATGCCCTCGCCGAAGAACGCGGTGAGCAGGCCGGTGTCCCGTATCACGTTGTGGCTGACGATGTTGTAGCTGCTGAACGACCTGAGGTGGATGGCCTCGTCCCCGGTCCCGTGCACGTAGAGGCCGTAGATGAGGTCGTGCTGGACGCCGTCGGTGACGACGCCCTTCTGGCCGCCTTCCACCGTGAAACCTTCCACCCGCCAGTACGAGGCGTGGTCAAGGTGGAGCACGTAGCCGTTCTTGATGCTCGGGCCCTCGAGCACGGCGCTGCGGCTGCCGCACAGGGTGATGGGGGCCCCGGCCGCGCCGGGGGTGGTCGCGGCGAAATTGCCGACGTAGACCCCGGGCGCGATGCTGATCGTCTCGCCGGGGCGCGCGGCGGACAGCGCGTGCGCGAGTTGCCGGGCGGTCGAGACGGTGACCCCTGCCGCGCCGCCGCAGCGTGACGTGGCCGCGCTCGCCGTCAGCGGCGAGCCGGAACTCGGCGACGGGCTCGCGCTGCCATGGGTCTGCGTACCTAGAGCGGTGGCGGCCGAGCAGCCGGCCACGGCCAGCGCCACGAACGCGAACGCCGCCGATGCTCTCTTCGCCAGCGGGGGTCTCATGTTAACCCTCAATCTTGGGGAACGGCCTGGTGTCGCCGACCTCGGCGAGATCGTCCGCCGGGGGCGCGGGCGGGGGTGTCACCGGCCAGGCGGTCCAGTGCCCGGGCTGAGCCTCGCGATCTGGGCCGGGTTCGGGGGTCCCCGGCGCCGGCGGCGTGAACCATCCCCGGGGCGCGGGATCTGCGGGACGGTATGCTCCGGCTGGCCGCGGCAGCGGGGCCGGAATGCCGGGCGCGTCGAGGCCCGGCGGCCGCGGACGATCCGGAACGAACTCACCGAACGCTGGTGTGGGCCGGCCGGCCCCGGCCAGCGACCCGCCGCCCCCCGCCAGCGACCCGCCGCCCCCGGCCAGCGACCCGCCGTCCCGTGCCGCAGGCTCCCCCGCTTCGGGAACGGGACCGCTTGCCACTGTCACGGGTCCGCCGCCCGCCGCCGGCTCGCCGGCCACGGGCTCCTGGGACGTAACCAGGTCATCGGCTGGCACCGGGTCACCGGCCGGCACCGGCTCCCGGGACGGCGCCGCGTCACTGACCATGGCCTCAGCCGAGCGGCCAACCAGCAGCGGCTCCGTGAACGGAAGCGGATCCCTGAACCGCGCCGGCTCCCCGGCCCAGACCGGCTCCTTGCCCGGCACCGCTTCCCTGGCCCGCACCGCGCCACCGGCCGGCACCGGCTCGACGGCCCCGGCCGTGAACCTGCTGCCCACCGGCGCGCTGAGCGCGAGGGCAAGCCCGGCTGCCGCCGGCTGGGTATCCGGCCCGCGCCAGTGCGTGCTGGCGGGGTACGGGTGCGGCGGCATGCGCCGCATCCGGGACCAGATCTCCCCGCCGAGCACCAGGGCGAGGATGCTCAGCCACAGCAGCGCGAGCGGGTGGTACACCAGGTAGGACCACACGGTGAGGTGGACCAGGTGGGCCCAGCCCGAGAGCTGGGTGCCGGACAGCGCCGGGGCGGCGGCGTCGGCGCGGGCGTCCACGGCGCGGAACCCGGTCCCGGAGATCACGTTGCCCTGGCCGGACACGTGCGACGAGTACCCGCGCGCGGTGATGCCGAACACGGTCGCACCGATGATCTTGTTGCCGTACGCCTCGACCGGGCCCGAGCTGCGGACCAGCATCCCGATGCGCGCGTCCACCAGCGTGTTCCCCGAGATCATGCTCTGCGGCGCGGCCGGCCCGATCTCCAGGGCGACCCTCGGCCTGCAACGGACGTCGTTGCCGGTCACGATCGTGCCGCTGGCCCCGTCGCGGATGGCGATGCCCGCGAGCCGGGCGCAGATCTCGTCGCCCCGCAGCACCGTGCCGCTGCCGCCTTCGAGCACGATGCCGCCCTGCAGGTTGCCGATGGCCGCGCTGTCCTCCAGGTACGTGCCGGTGTCCGCGGCGACCGAGCCTCCCGAGGCCGACGCGCCGGTCACCAGCGGGCGCCCGTCGACCAGGAAACCGTCACCCGCGTTGTGCTCCGCGACGTTACCGTTCAGGATCGTCCCGTTGGTGGCGCGGTCAACGAGGAACCCGTTCCCCCCATTGCGCACCGCGGAGCTGTGCAGCACCAGGATGCCCGTGCTGTTCCGGTGGATGTGCAGCCCGTCGAGCTCGTTGAACTCGAACAGGTCGTCGTCGAACCTTACGCCCTGGCCGCGGGTCACGAACGCCCCGTAGGTCTCGTCCGTGAAGGTCGACGAGGTGGCGCCGCCGGTGCTGGGCTGGCCGGTGGAGCCGGTCCAGGCCACGCCGCCGGTCCGCCCGCTCCAGAAGCCCAGCGCCGACGCCCGGACGTCGGTGAGCACCATCCGGCCGCCCACATCGCGGATGTATGCCCGGCCGGTGCCCGCGTCCAGCGCCGGGGAGTTGGTGAGCCGGTCCCAGCCCATGATCGTGAGCGGCTGCTGCGGGGTGCCCTCGAAGTACAGGTCGCCGCCCCAGCCGACGATCGAGGTGAACCCCCGGGCGGAGCTGTCCAGGTAGAGCGCGCGCAGGTTCGGCCCGCCCAGGTCGAGGCGCGCGTTGGTCGACACGAACACGTTGTCCAGCAGCAGGCCCGCGTGATGCGGCAGCATGACCAGCGCCCCGTACTCGACCAGGCTCTGGTACGTGTACGCCCCGGAACCTGCGGTCAGCACCAGGGTCGGCAGCGCGCCCTGGACCGGGATCACCTCGGGCTGGTAGACGTCCGCGGCGTCGTGCACCAGCAGCCGGATCCGGCTGTCCTCGGCGGCGACGGCCGCGGCCTGCCGCGCGGCGCTGACATCCGGCAGCCGCGCGGGCG
>JASHPR010000470.1 GCA_030038015.1 Streptosporangiaceae bacterium | reverse complement strand
GGGGGGTCCATCATCCCGATGAGACCCGCATACAGCAGCGGCTTGCGGCCGAACTTGTCGATCCAGGCCAGGGCGATGAGCGTGGCGAGGCAGTTGACCACGCCGACCGAGACGATGGTCGCGATCGTCTGATCGTGGGGCGTGGTGAAGCCCGCCACCTTGAAGATCTTGCCGGAGTGGCAGATGACCGCGTTGATCCCGGTGACCTGCTGGAACACCGCAAGGCCGATCCCCGGCCTTGGGGAGGCAGGCTCGGGCGTCTGCGCGCCTGCCGCGGGCCAGGTACCACCGGGGCGTGTCCGGCATGAACAGGGCCACCACGACCAGCAGCGTGTCCGGCACGATCGACAGGCCGGGCATCACCCGCCAGTTTCCGCTGCCGCTCAGGACCACGTCGGCGATGTCAGCCAGCAAGATCCCGATCGTGACGGCCAGCTGGTAGCTGGACACATACCGGCCGCGCGTTGACGACGGCGCCATCTCGGCCGCGTAGAGCGGCCCGGCGACCGAGGCGATACCGACGCCGAACCCGACCACGAACCGCGATATGACCATGGTCCAGGTGCCGGGCGCCAGGCTCTCACCGAGCGCGCCAACCGCGAACGGCACAGCCCCACCCTCGCAAGCGCAGTGGACGCCGCGGATCATGCCGTAAGGGCCACGGCCGCGCATGCCATGACACGACTGAGGCGCGGATGGTGATCTACCCTGCGCGATACCAGGGCAGGCCAACCTTCGACATCGCCGGCGAGCCAGGCGACCTGACCGCTACCAGCGCTGACGGCCCGGGCCAGACGCTAAAGGGCATGACGGCTGGGGGATCTCGCAGGCGCCGTCGGGCAGACGCTTGCCGACGACGATAGAGGCTTCCGGCTGCGATGGACTAGAGCGATGACGCCGCAGACGCACGCGCGGCCCATGGGCAAGCGGCCTCTGTGAGGCGTCACGTGAATGTCAGTAATGAGGCGTCATAGGGTTGTGAGTGGAATCGCCCGTCTTCCGCTGGCTTGGGCTGGCCGGCATGACGTCGGCTGAGTCACCGCAACGCGTCTATGTGTAAGACCCGCTGCCGGGTTGAGACGGCGTTGTTCTGGGTGGGGCTTCTGCCTGGGTAGGCCCGGGAGCCCTGTGAAGCGCTGGGCGGTAGCGGGGCTTGTCCTGCGTCGCCGGTTACGGTGCCCTGAACTCGTGCAGTCGGCGGTTGATCTCGGCGCCCATGGCCTTGCAGTCGGTCGCCGGGTGATCGAACGGGCACAGCAGTACGCCGGCCAGTAGCTCGCGGGCGTGCTGTAGCTGAGCGATCTGCTCATCGAGGCCCGCTAGGCGCTGCCCGACGATCGGCTTCCACTCGGCCGTCGTGGCGGCTTGCAGGATCCCGTCGACCTCGTCGAGGGTCAGGCCTATGTCCTGCATCATGCCGATGAAGACGAGGCGGCGGAGCGTTCGGGTCCGGTACCGGCGCTGGCCTGACTGCCGCGCATCGGCGCTCAGCAGGCCGCGTCGCTCGTAGTAGCGAATGGCGGAGGTCGCTATATGGGCCTGGCGGGCCATCTCGCCGATTGTCATCAGTTCGGGCACGAAGCCACTTGACTTGAAGCCGGGTTCAACTGTCAAGGTCTGGGCATGCCGATGACGCAGCCCTCCGTCCCGAATCATCACGCGCACTTCCCTGGCTTCGCCGGACCGGCCGGGTTCCTCGCTGCTGCCAGCATGGTGCCGGGCGGAGCGGGTAACGCCCGTCTGGCCGAGCGACTCAGCGAATTGGCTGCGGGCGACGCAGTGGCCGACATCGGATGCGGGCCAGGTACCGCCGCCCGCCGCGCAGCCAGGCTCGCCGCTGCGGTGGTCGGGATCGACCCCGCGCCAGTGATGCTGCGGTTCGCCCGCTTCCTCACCCGGCGCTCCGCTCACCCGGTGCGCTACGCCGAGGGGAGCGCGGAAGCACTGCCATTGCCCGACTCGTCTGTAACGGTCGCATGGTCCATCGCCTCCGTCCACCACTGGAACGACCTGGACGCAGGCCTGCAAGAGGCCCGGCGGGTCCTCAAGCCCGGCGGCCGGCTAGTGGCCATCGAACGGCTGAGCCGGCCGGGCGCTAAGGGCCTCGCCAGCCACGGCTGGACCCCCGAACAGGCCACCGCGTTCGCCGACCGCTGCCTCGCGCACGGCTTCACGGACGCCAAAGTGAACCAGCACGGGAGCGGCCGCAGAACAACGGTGAGCGTCACGGCCACCGCCCCGTAAGACCCGAAGTAATGAGCAGGGAATCGCCAGGCCGCGCCTTCGCCGTTCCCCAGCGCGAGGAAGCCTGGGACCGGGCGCGTGAGGCGGGAATCCCAGATGACGACGCCTGGGTTGAAACTGCCGAGCGCTCGCCGGGCGGCGGACGAAGAAGGTCCAGTGACCGGTCCAGAGCTGTTCCCGGCGCTCGCCGGATGGATGGCCGGGACACCGGGAACACACCCGCTGCGCGAGCTGTTCGACGCTTCGCGAGCCGACGACGCGCCGACCAGTCCGCGGCGCAGCATCCCGGCGTCGATGGACGCCATTATCGGCAGGCTCGAAACGGCCCCGCCGCTGCGGCTGGCCGCGGAGCGGAAGGACTTCCAGAACGCCAGGACCTTCGACGATCTCCGTATCGTCCGGTCCGAGCGGGGCATGCTCGGCCGCGCGGGCGTGGACGTGTCCGGGAACGGTCGAGGTCACCGTCGGCGCGGGTCTGGGGTCGCGGGCGAGCTGTCAGACCTGACAAGGGGCCGAAGGCGCCGGGATGGGGGCGCCCGGAGCTTCTGGGCCGACCGCAGCCACGCGGCCGGGGTTGCCGCACCGGCTGCTGACTGAGGAGGATGTGGCCATGAGTGGTGAGCCTGCTGCGGCAGCAGAGGCCCCTGGCACGGGGAGCAAGCCCGAGCTGCGCGCCTCGCACGAAGACCGGGACCAGGTGGTCGAGATCCTGCGGGTCGCCGCTGGCGACGGCCGGCTGACCGCGGCCGAGCTTGACGAGCGCCTGGAGGCGGCGCTGACCGCCCGCACACACAGCGATCTGGCCAAGCTGACGGCCGACCTGCCGGCGGCTGGCCTGCAGGACGGTATTCCGCAGCGGGCCAAGGAACTGGTGCGGATCGACCACATGGGTGGGAACGTCAAGCGGGTCGGCCGCTGGGTGGTTCCGCAGCGGATGGAGATCCATTCTGTTGGCGGCAACGTGAAGCTCGACTTCACCGATGCGGTGATCACCCAGCCCACGCTGCAGATCGAGGCGAAGAGGCTCGGCGGAAACCTCATCCTGGTCACCAAGCCCGGCATCGAGGTCGACGCCGACGACGTGAGAGCGCTGGGTGGCACGGTCAAGGTTCCGCCCGCCGCCACGGAGCGGCCGGTGATCCTGCGCGTGGAGATATCCGGTGAGACCTGGGGCGGCAACTTGGTGGTGAGGCCGCCGCGGCGGACGTTCTGGCAATGGCTGCTTCGCAAGTGACCATGCAGCGACGGGGGACCTCGTGATCTGCCTGCTCACCGCCGGGGGTGTGGCCCGCGCTTGAAGACCTGTTCTGCAAGGCGGTTTCATATACCTGCCGTAGAAGGCTGGGCCCTGGTCGGCTAGCTCAAGCTCGACTTTCTGGGGCCCTCGTCGTACACGCTTGTCATAGACCGCCAGCCGAGTTGGTGAGGCTGCGGTCAGGACAGGTTGCCTGGCCGGCTTGCGTGCCGGCCATAGCACGATCCCCCTTACCTGGGTCATGCTCGCTGGGATGTTCTGGATTGGTGCACGTCGGCCGTTTTTCAGTGGCGCCGATGCAACGGCATCTGCAGGCTGGGGCCATGCAACCGGTCGATATCCGATCGCGCTTCGAGGTCGCCATCGCGGTGGCCGGGGCGCTGCTCCCGGCGGGCTGGGCCGCTCGCTTGCGCGCTGCCTCAGCGCTCCACAGTGGGACACCCCGGGCGCACCCAGCGACGGCAGCCCGACATCACGCCAGAACTGGCCGACATGGCCATCGCCCCGCGTCAATCAGCCGGCTGGCCACGTGCGCAGAGTCGGCGTGCCTTGGCTGCGGAAACGAGGCTGAGCCACTGGTCAACTCAGGCTGCCGGAATATACGAGCAAACGCATAGCTATGCAAGCCGGGAGTCACCAGGTGCCGGGCGCGTGAGCCCCGCGCAGTCAGAGATGCGTGGGTCCTGGTGGAATCCGCGCCTCCCGCCCTGCTGCATAGCCGAGGCGGGAGCCGGCCTCCTGTGGGGACGGCGCGGGCTTCGATCTTGCGCTTGTGCCTGAGCTCTGCTCGCTGGGGAACCTGACCGCTGGGCTGGTCGCGATCGTCGGCGGCCGGCAGTTAGCGTGGGCGTGTGGCGCAGGCGCAGGCGAGGTATGACGAGTTCGCCGAGTGGTACGAGCAGTGGATCGGCGACGCGCCGCCGCTCATCGCGGCGCAGGCCGGCCTGCTGCCTGCCGTGGCGGGCAAACGGGTGCTGGACATCGGCTGCGGGCAAGGCCGGATGAGCCGCTATCTGGCCCGGCTGGGCGCGGAGGTTGCCGGGGTCGACATCTCGGCCGCGATGCTCGGCAAGGCCCGCGCCCTCGGGCCGGAGCACATCACCTACATTCACGCCGACGTTACCCGGCACCCCGCCTGGTGGGACGGGCGGCCGTTCGACGGCTGCACCTGCGAGCTGGCGCTGATGGACATCGACGACCTGGCGGGCACCTTGTCGACGGTGACGGCGGTGCTGCGCCCGGGCGGGTGGCTGGTCGCCTCGATCGTGCATCCGTGCTTTCCCGGCAGTGAACGGGGCCGCAGCAGCTGGCCACCAGGAGAGGGCTATGAGTGTGAAGGCTGGTGGACCTCGCCGGACCACAATCCCGGGGGCGTGCGGATCCGGGTGGGTGCCACGCACCGCAAGCTGTCCACCGTCCTGAACGCCCTGCTTGACGCCGGGCTGGAAGCCGAACGCTTCGTCGAGCCGCCAGCTCCGGTTCCGACATACCTGCTGTGGCGGTGCCGCCGCCGCTGACCGGCAGGCCTGCCAGACCGCACCGCCTGCCCCTGCCGCCTCCAAGCGCGGCAGTGTGTCCGGAAGGACACATCATGCTCCTCACCGGCAGGCTGCCATCGATCACCGGGACGGTTCTGGACCGGGCAGGGCACCACGGCACGCATGCGGTGATCCTGCGATACAAGACGCCCGGCCGCGGTGCGCACCAACGTGAGCCAAGCCGGGTTATGGTCGCGAGACTGAGGCTCAACCGCAGGTCGGCAGTGGTGCGGATCAAGTTGATCTGCCAGGGCAGCCTCCAGCCGTCCGGGGTGCGCTGGCAGCGGTGGTGGCAGCTGGCGTAGTTCAGCCCTGGGGCCGTCGCGGGGCGCGCCAGCAATTGGGTGCCGAACGGCGGCTCGCGGTGTGGCCGTCCCCGGCCCGGCAGGCAGTCAGTCCCCGGCGGTCATCCCGGCGTAGGCGGCGGCGAGGCCTTCCTCGTTCGCGGTCGGCATCGCGCCCTCCTCCCTGCCGGCCGTCCACGGGTATGGTCGGTCGCCAATACCACCTTTCCCTACCGAAGGACGGGTCAGGCCGCGCCGCTCGGTCCGGTGCCAGCAGCTCAGGCCCGGCAACCGAGACGACCGGCCATGAAACACGATGGGTGCTCAGTTACGAGTCGGCCGGCGCCCGCACTGCCCGGGTCACGGCGGTGCGGGGGACCGGACCCGAGGACCCGGACACGCCCGCGAGCGGGACAACGACCGCCTCATTGTCGTGACAGAAGGTGAGCTAACCGCCGAGATAGCAGCACAGGCGGCTGCCGTCCCCAGGCGGGGATCGTCATTCCTGAACACGAATCATGCATGCAGTGTGCGGAATGCCGTGCGCAGCTCTTCTGAAAACAGTTGCGGTTGTTCCCAGGCGGCGAAGTGGCCGCCTCGTTCGGCGTGGTTGAAGTAGATCAGGTTGTGGTATGCCTTCTCGGTCCAGCTGCGCGGCGCGGTGACATACTCCTGCGGGAACACCGTGACTGCCGCTGGGAGGGAAACGTCGGCCGCGGCGAAGAAGTTTTTGCCGGTAACGCCTTGCTGCCAGTACAACCGCGCCGCGGACGTGGCCGTGTTGGTGAGCCAGTACAGCGAGGTGTTGTCGAGCCAGTCGTCGCGTGTGATGGCGCCGTAGGGCTGCCCGGTAAACAGCTGGGCGAGGTGCTCGTACGTGGTCGCGTCGTGATCCAGGAGCCAGGCCGCCAGGCCGACGGGTGTGTCGGCCAGGCTGTAGCCGATGGTCTGCGGGCGCGTGCCCTGGATGATGCCGTAGCCGCGGTGATAGGTCGCGAACGCGACTTGCCCGTACGCGCGCTTTTCAGCATCCGAGAGGCTGGCGGGCGCAGGATCGCCGTTGCGGATGTGACCGAGCACGTCGAGCGGAACCATCTGCGCGAAGCTAACGTGGATGCCCAGTAGCCCGTCGGGCGCCTGGCGCGCCATCGCGGCCGAGACGCCGGTGCCCCAGTCGCCGCCCTGCGCGACATAGCGGGTGTATCCCAGTCGTCCCATCAGCACCGCCCACGCGCGGGCGATGCGGTCGAGGTCCCAGCCGGTGGCATGGGGCTTACCGGAAAACCCGTAGCCCGGGAGCGACGGGATCACCACGTCGAATGCGTCCGACGCGCTGCCGCCGTGTTCGGTGGGGTCGGTGAGCGGCTCGATGATCTTCAGCTGTTCGATGATCGAGCCTGGCCAGCCGTGCGTGACGATCAGCGGCAGCGCGTTCTGCTGCGGCGACCGGACGTGGATGAAATGGATGTCTAGTCCGTCGATGCTGGTGGTGAACTGAGGGAGCGTGTTCAGGTTCGCCTCGCATCGGCGCCAGTCGTATTGCGTTGCCCAGTAGTTCGCCAGGGCCTGGACCGTCGCGAGCTGCACGCCCTGTGACTGATCATCGACGGGCTCCCGCTCGGGCGGCCGCCACGCCCCGATCCGCCGCCGGAGGTCGGCGATCGCCTCTTCGCCAATATCGACGTGAAACGGCCGGACGGCCGGATCCGCGTTCATGGTTGCAGTGTCGGTACTCATGAACAGTGCTCCTTCTCGCGTGTCGAAGACGATTCCGTTGATGCGTTACCCCGGGGACCGGGAAGGCCGTGACGACGACAAGGCTCATGTCAGCTGGTTTTCTTCCGCCGTGGATGGTCCCTTCCCTGGTGTGCAGTCATCTAGCGGAGCGGCCGGAAGCCTGCGCGGATTTCTGCTGAAAACAGTTGCGGTTCCTCCCAGGCCGCGAAGTGGCCGCCCTTGCCGGCTTCGCTGAAATAGATGACGCGGGGGTAGAGCTTTTCGACCCAGCT